>JBBSQV010000061.1:0-15313 GCA_038243675.1 Flavobacteriales bacterium | reverse complement strand
TCATCAAATTTTCAAAAGAAAGTGCAGGAATAATGGATCTTGATGCTGAACTAAAAATATGGGTGAAAGATGAAGCTGCCCCAATCAAGAAGCAGTTTGGTAAAAGCGGGAATAATATCAATGAGGTTTATAAGATTTTGAGTCAGCATATTTTGAAATAAACTTATATTTCGTACTGAATCACTAAGGCCTTATTTCCTAACGAAATGAGGCTTTATTTTAATTATTGTAACTTCGCATCTCCCAAAAAATATGTTTAAAAATTATATTTTTAACGTAACTTAGTTTTTTATTGTAATTAGCGCTTTGCACCTCATCGCAACTTGTTTTCCTACAGTAAAATTTTATAACAATAAATAAAGAAGAATTTAATAACAATTGTACTGCAGTCGATGTGGTGCAGTAGAACTTACTAAAAAATAAAGAATGAATTTTGTACAAATCAATGCCACAACTGGCGACAATCCAACCTACGACCGCAACACGATAGCCTCTTTCTTGTTCAAGCATCTCGAGCAATACGGAGATAAAACTGAAGACATTCTGAAATGTATCGACTATGTGATGAATCCAGAAAAAGGTGGAAACATAGTTGTAGGACTTGACAACGACGCAATAGTTGGGATTGTAATTTTAAACAATACTGGGATGAAAGATTATATCCCAGAAAACATTTTGGTGTATATTGCTGTAGACAGCACAGCTCGTGGAAAAGGTTATGGAAAGCAATTGATGCAGTTTGCTATTAATAGTGTTGAGGGAAATATTGCACTTCACGTGGAGCCAGATAATCCCGCTTTTCACTTATATACCAAATTAGGATTTACTAATAAGTATCTTGAAATGCGTTTGGTTAAGTAACCAAATGATGTTAAACCAAAACATTTTAAATGGCTTTTATAAAATTATATAGAGATAAACTTAAAGACAATTACAGATTCTTAGATAATATATTCACTTCTAGAAATATCCATTGGGGAATCGTTTCCAAACTGCTCTGCGGTAACGAAATCTACTTAAAGGAAATCATCGCACTCGGTACAAAAGAGATTCACGATTCTAGGGTTAGCAACTTGAGGAAAATTAAACAGCTTGCGCCAGATATTCAAACTGTTTATATCAAACCTCCTGCAAAACGAAGTATCAATGACATTGTTGAATTTGCAGATGTAAGTTTCAATACGGAGATCTACACAATAAAACTGCTTTCAGAAGCAGCACAAAAGCAAAACAAGATTCACAAAATCATTATTATGATTGAAATGGGCGATTTGCGTGAAGGTGTGATGGGAGAAGATTTAGTCACCTTCTATGGCGAAGTAATCAACCTTCCAAATATCGAAATTCGCGGTATTGGTACCAATCTTAACTGTCTAAACGGTGTTATGCCAACTCAAGATAAATTGATTCAGCTTAGTTTGTACAAGCAATTAATTGAAGCTAAGTTCGGAATAACAATTCCGTGGGTTTCAGGTGGTACATCTGTAGCTATACCACTTATGTTACGAAATGCTCGTCCGATGGCTGTAAATCATTTTCGAGTAGGTGAAGCGTTGTTTTTTGGAAAAGATATTTTCACAGGTTTGACAATTGAAGGAATGCACGACAGTGTTTTTAAGCTTTTTGCTGAAATAATCGAAATCACAGAAAAGCCAGATGTACCTGTCGGCGAATTAGGCGAAAATGTTGCGGGTAATATTGGAACTGCAGATGGACGTACAGATTTAAACAATTCTTCGCTGAGAGCGATTCTTGACATTGGACTGTTAGATATGCAGCCTCAGTATTTAGAAGCTGTAGATCCGCATATAACTATCTTTGACGCAAGTTCTGACATGCTTGTCATTGATATTACAAATTCAGCAACAAAATATAATGTTGGTGATCTTGTTACTTTCAAAATCAAATATATGGGTGCTCTGTACTTATTGAACTCAGATTATATTGGGAAGCAAGTAGAGTAATCCTCGTACATTTGAACATATTAAAAAAGCAGCTTTCTCACCAAGCTGCTTTTTTGTTTAATTAACAATTATACTATCTTTTACAGTTATAAATCTTCTTAAAACCTTGCCTTATGTTCCTCAAGGTGCTGTATTTACAGCTTTGTAATTCAAGTCATTACCACCTGCACAAACTTTGAAAGGGGTGCGCTTTTGTTTAATGTATTTGTATTAAAATCATTCTATTTCTTTCCATCAGTTAATTCTTTCTCAAGTTATTTTGTAATTATTGAACATAAGATATAAAGAAAAAAAGGAAAATAAGTTTTCGAAATATTTTTTATACAAAAAAGCATCTTCCTCACGAAAGCTGCTTTTTTATTGAATTAATAATTATATTATTTTTTGAAGTTATCTAAACCTTCTTTTAGCCATTCCTTGTATTCTTCAATATTTGGAGTATATCCGATTGGATCATTTAAATTATTACCTTCTACATCGGCTAAAACATAAAAAGGCTGAGTGTTGGTCTCGTATCTGTGAATAATAAAGTCACTCCATTTATTTCCAACAGTTACAATTTTCTTTCCGCTATTTGGAGATACAAACTGCTCGTCTAATGGTAAATCTCTCTTGTCATCAACGTAAAGTGAAATCAAAACGATATCATTCTTCAATACTTTTAAAACGTGAGGATCAGTCCAAACATTATTCTCCATCTTTCTACAGTTTACACAAGCAAATCCAGTAAAGTCGATCAGGACAGGTTTGTTTATTTTTTTTGCGTAAGCCATCCCTTTTTCATAATCTGTAAAAGAAACTATTCCGTGTGGTCCATATTCAGAAAATTCCGGTAATTCAGATTCTGAAGGGGCACTACCTCCACTACCTCCAAAACCATTTGGACTTTCACTATAAGTTTGTGGTGGTGGGAATGCACTAATTAATTTCAGTGGCGCACCAAATAGTCCAGGTATCATATATACTGTAAACGCTAACACTACCAGACCAAGAGATAATCTACCAACTGAAATATGAGTCAAAGGACTATCGTGTGGTAAGGTGATTTTTCCGAAAAGGTATAAAGCCCAAGCGCCAAATACTGCAATCCAAATTGCTAAAAACACTTCTCTTTCGATATAATGCAATTGCAAAACAAGATCTGCATTTGATAAAAATTTGAAAGCCAAAGCAAGTTCAAGAAATCCTAAAGATACTTTTACAGTGTTCAACCATCCACCCGATTTTGGCATAGAGTTTAACCATCCTGGGAACATTGCGAATAACATAAATGGTAAAGCAAGTGCAGTTGAGAATCCTAACATTCCAATGATTGGAGCAATTCCACCTTTTGAGGCAGACTCTACTAATAGTGTTCCTACAATTGGTCCAGTACAAGAGAATGAAACAATTGCAAGAGCAAGAGCCATAAATAAAATACCTACGATTCCTCCTCTGTCTGCTTGCTTGTCTACTTTATTTGCCCACGAGTTTGGCAACATAATTTCAAAAGCTCCTAAAAAGGATACTGCAAAGACTACTAATAAAAGGAAGAATATCACATTAAACCAAACATTTGTAGAAAGTGCATTAAGGGCTTCTGCTCCAAATATTCCGGTAACAACTGATCCTAATACTAGGTAGATTGCAATAATCGAAAGTCCGTAAATAATTGCATTACGTTTTCCTTGCGCTTTAGTTTTACTTTGTTTTGTAAAGAAACTTACCGTCATCGGAATCATTGGAAACACACAAGGCGTAAGCAATGCTGCGAATCCTCCTAAGAATGAAAGGAAGAATATCATAAGCAATCCTTTACTTTCTTTTTTTTCTGATCTGCTTTCAGGACCGTTTTGTTTTGTAACTGCTTTTTCTGTTGCTACAACACCTCGACTATCGGTAGTATTTAGGTTAGTTTCTGATACTACAGAAGCCGTATCTACTGCTACAACATCAGTAGCTGTTTCAGTGGTAGTTGTTTCTTTTTTTACTTCTTCAACCACCGCCGCTGCAGGAAGTTCAATTTTTGGAAGTTTGAAAGTAAAGCTCTTATCTTGATTGATACAAGATTCTTTACAAATTTGAAATTCTAAAACTGCATCAATTGAAGTTAGTTTTTCATTTATAACTTTCACCTTTTGGGTAATTGTTACCTTTTTATCCCAATATATTTCGTCAACCTCAAAAACTGGATTGAACTGTCTTTTTGTTTTGCTTTCTTGGGCTTTTCCAACGAGTTGAAAATTATTTTTTGCATTGTTGAAGGTCACTTCCATCGGTAATGGACCTCCATCTGGCGTCCACTGTGAGTAGATATGCCATCCGTCTTCTATTGTTCCTTCAAAAATTAAGTTGAATTCATTTCCGGAAATTTTTTCCGTTCTGCTGGTCCACTTTGATGGATCTAAAATTTGTGCTTGCGTAGAAACAAAAGCTACGAGGGCAAAAAATAAAAAATACAGTTTTTTCATTACGTTAATTTAATTCTTAAAATTTCTTTTGTATTATCAGTAACTTTAAACCGATTGTCGAGTCTGTGATTAACAATCCAAACAATGTCTCCATCTGATAACAGTAGCCAAATAGTTTCCTTTTGGTTTACCGATATTTTCTGGTCTTTAAAAAATTTACTTAATTTTTTTTTGCCTGTCATACCAAGGGGATAAAAATAATCTCCCTCTTTCCATCTTCTCAATTCTAGTGGAAAATGCAAGGTCTCGCAGTCCACAAATATACAATTAGAATCTATATTGCTATCATAAGGCTCAGCGGAAAGTTCAAGTTTTATAGGATTATTAACTTTTGTTACACCTTTTTGAATGTAGAAGTGCTGACTACTTTCTTGATTTAACTGTTTGAAGAGAATTAAATATTCTCTATCTTTTAATAACGTATATTCTGCTGAGTGAACCACCTTGCCCGATTGCGCTGTTGTTAGATTGTAGATATCCTCCCATGACCTAAAACCAAATGGATTTAACCAGTCATATAGATATGCTTCAAAATTTTCTAATCTCAGCAATTCATAAAGCTTAATTTTGATTGTCTCCTCCTCCACATCTACTACTTGCTTATACACTAAAACCGAAGCATCCTTTGCCATGGATTGTGTCTGCTGCAAATATTTCTGTGAATTTTGGAAAGACTGCATAAAATTTCCCGTGAGATTCTTTAACTCGGGAGTAATATTCTGTCTTATAGAATTTCGTAAATAATGATCATCGGCATTACTGCTGTCTTCTCGCCATATAATATTATTATCTTCAGCATATTCAAGTATTTGCTCTCTTGTAAAAGGTAAAATTGGTCTAACAACATTGTTTGAAACCGCTGGAATCCCAATTAATCCATCGATTCCACTTCCTCTAGAAAGATTAATTAGAAAGGTTTCTAGATTGTCATCTAAATGATGCGCTGTTAAAATATAATCGAAATTATTTTCTTGCCTTAGTTCTTCGAACCATAAATATCTCAGATCACGCGCTGCCATTTGAGTTGACAACTTTAGCTCTTTTGCGAATTTTAATGTATCAAATAAAGTTGCAAACAATTGTAAATTATGTTGCTCTGCATATTCTTTTACAAATTTTGAATCTCCGTCGCTCTCTGCTCCTCTTAGGTTGAAATTGCAGTTTGCCACACCTATTTTTAGATTTGCCGCTTGCGCTAAATGAAGAAGTACCATACTGTCAAGTCCACCGCTTACTGCGACTATTGACTTTCCGTCGTTTAGAAAGCAAAAATTTGCGTTGATATGTTTTATAAAAAGTTCCTCCAACATTTTCCTCTAAATTAAGTTTAGAAAGATATTAACATTTTACTGAAGCACCTGCCTCATTGCTTTTGCTTTAAGCAGACATTCCTCATATTCGAATGCACTTTCAGAAGCTGCCGTAATCGCACTTCCAACCGAAAATGAAACGTACTTATTAGTCTTATTATATAATATGGAACGGATGACAACATTAAAATCGAAGTCGCCATTTGGTTCAAAATATCCTATTGACCCACTATAAAGTCCGCGTTTTGTCTCCTCATATTTTTCGATAATTTGCATTGCCGACAGTTTTGGCGCGCCCGTCATACTTCCCATTGGGAAAGTAGTTCGGATAATTTCTGCACCCGATGTTGTTGAATTTACTTCCGAAACTACAGTAGAAATCAGATGGTGAACTTGCTTGAAAGTGTATGTTTCACAAAGCTCCTCTACTTCTACACTATTCTTAATTGCCGTTTTTGATAAGTCATTCCGAACTAAATCAACAATCATAATATTCTCCGAGCGCTCTTTTTCATTTTGCGCAAGCAAGGTTATTATAGAATTATCTTCGATGATGTCCGCACCTCTTTTCGCTGTTCCTTTAAGAGGTTGAGAAAAGATTTTTTTTCTTTCCCTTCTGATATATAGTTCGGGTGATGCACAAAGAACATATTTATCTGCAATTTTCTAGAAAGTTGCAAATGGTGGTTGAGAAATCTCGTTTAGCTTCTGATAAATTTGGAATGGATTTATTTCTACATTTTCGGCAAAAAATTCCATACATAAATTTACTTCGTAGATATCGCCGCGCTGAATATGTTCTAATATTTTTGAGGCTTTCGCCAAATAATCTTCGGCAGAAATTCGATCTTGAAGTGACAGTGAAACTGTTTCTGACGTAGAAACCGACCCAATTATCTGTGCAGAAATTTCTTCAAAATCATCCCGCATTTCGTCGTCACAGAAAAACAAATACCTCATTTCTAGCTGAGCACCTTGAATGATGAAAATCTTCTTTGGTTGGAAGAAATGAAGGTCAGAAAATCCTAAACCATCAAAATTTGAGGATTTAATATTCTCAGTTCCGTTCTTTAAATCATAACTCAAATGTCCAAAAATATAATCGGCGCTTTTTTCTTGGTATTCTTTTAATTCTTCAAATGCATTGCTGTAATCTGTATTTAATGAGGTGAATGCATCAATAGCAACAATGCAATCAAAACTAGAATATTTCTGTTGTGATGAATTACTATCAAGGAAAGCTATCTCACGAAACTGTTGCGACCATTGTAACAATTGCTGCTTAAAAAGCACTGGATTTTCTAAAGTATGTAAAACAGATTCTCTCAAAATTTGAAATTATAAAAAGTGTTATAATCAAAAAACCCGCATAATACGGGTTTTTAAAATTAGTCAAATATAAATAAATTATATATGTAATGCTCTATTATCTGTTGCTGCTAATGCCGCTTCTTTTATTGCTTCTGCAAAAGTAGGATGCGCGTGAGACATTCTCGAAATATCTTCTGCTGATGCTCTAAATTCCATTGCAGTTACTGCTTCGGCAATTAAGTCCGCACATCTAGCTCCAATCATATGAACTCCTAAAACTTCATCAGTTTTTGCATCAGCTAGAATTTTTACAAATCCATCAGTATCGCCACTCGCGCGCGCTCTACCTAAAGCTTTGAATGGAAAACTTCCAACTTTATATTCTGTTCCTGCTTCCTTCAATTGCTCTTCAGTTTTTCCAACTGCTGCAACTTCGGGCCAAGTATACACAACGCCAGGAATTAAGTTATAATCGATATGTGGTTTTTGTCCAGCGATAAGTTCAGCAACCATAACACCTTCTTCTTCGGCTTTGTGAGCAAGCATTGCGCCACGTACAACATCACCAATTGCATAGATATTAGAAGTAGCAGTTTGCAAATAATCATTTACTTCAATCATTCCACGGTCTGAAATTTTTACACCAGCATTTTCAGCTTTCAGCCCATCAGTATACGGACGGCGACCTACAGATACTAAAGCATAATCTCCTTCAAGAATTACTGTTTCACCTTTTGCATTTTCAGCAGTTACTTTTACTTCTTCTCCATTGCGCTCAACACCTTGCACTTTATGAGAAACGTAAAATTTCATTCCTGCTTTTTTCAGTACTTTTGTCAATTCTTTAGATAATTGAGCATCCATACCTGGAATAATTCTATCAAGATATTCAACAACAGAAACTTTCGCTCCCAATCTTAAATATACTTGCCCTAACTCAATTCCAATCACACCACCACCAATGATAACAAGGTGTTTAGGCACTTCCGGAAGTTTTAAAGCTTCGGTAGAAGTGATAATTCTTTCTTTGTCAAGTTTGATAAAAGGAAGATTTGACGGTTTAGAACCTGTAGCAATAATGATATTTGTACCTTCGATTGTTTCAGCTGAACCATCATTTTTTGTAATTTCTACGTGAGTAGCATCTACAAATGATCCTGTTCCTTCAAAAACTGTAATATTATTTTTATTCATCAAGAAATTAATTCCTCCAACGGTCTGATCAACTACCGCTTGTTTGCGAGCGACCATTTTTTCGAAATTAACTCTAAGTTCTCCCGTGATTTCAATTCCGTTTGGTTCAAAATGTTTCATTCCTTCTTCATATAGGTGAGAAGAAGACAGCAGCGCTTTAGATGGAATACAGCCTACATTGAGACACGTACCGCCAAGGGCAGAATATTTTTCTATGATGGCCGTTTTGAAACCTAATTGAGCACAACGAATAGCAGAAACGTATCCGCCAGGTCCAGAACCGATAATGACAACATCAAATGAACTCATAATATGATTTTTATTATTTTGTTTTAATAAAATTTTGAGTCGCAAAATTAAGAAATTTTGTTTGTTTAAAAGACTAAATCAGTCTTTTTATGTTGGTGATTCCGTCGATATGATTATTCTTGTATGCTTATGGGAACTTCTATATTTTAGCGAAAGCGAAAAATTAAACAACAAAAGCTGTTGTGTTCTTTACTTCCGAAATCATAAATATACTGTGAGTGCTTCCGATATGTTTTAGAGTTGTCAGCTTGGTGACCATAAATTCACGATACTCTTCCATATTTTTTACAAATATTTTTAGGATGTAATCGTAATCACCACTTACGTGAAAACATTCGTGCACTTCTTCTAGCTTTAAAACATCACTCTCAAATGCAGTCAAATATTCTATCGTATGCTGCAAAAGTTTCACGTGACAAAATACCACAAAACCTTTTTCAATTTTATCTCTGTTCAGCAATGCAACATATTTGTCAATGACGCCAAGACGCTCAAGCTTTTTAACTCTTTCATAAACAGCAGTGACGGACAAGTTTAGCTTTAGCGAAAGCTCTTTTGTTGTTCCTTTACTATCACTCTGCAAAATGAATAATAATTTTTTGTCTATCGAATCTAATATCATAATTTTATTTCGCTAAAAGTTCTTTCTTTTTGATTTTCACGTAAAGATATTTTATAAAATCTAATTTCTATAGTTTTAAAGTCTAAATTCTCGCCCTTCGGTTGACATTATATCATCTATTAACTTCATTTGAAGAATAATTTATATCCTATTAAACCTTACAAATCATATATTATGAATTTTGATCCAGCAGATAACATACAAGACTTACAATTTTTCGGCGAATTCGGCGGTGTAAATCCATCGATTTCCGATTCTTCAACTTACACATTCCTTTCAGCAAAAACTATGTTTGATACTTTTGAAGGAAATGCAGAAGGTTGTTATTTATACTCGAGACACTCTTCTCCAAGTAATTTATACTTAGACAGAGCCATGGCTGCAATGGAAGGAACAGAAAGCGCAAATGTTTCTGCTTCTGGAATGGGCGCCATTACCCCTACTCTATTGCAACTTTGCGGAAATGGCGATCATATCGTTTCTAGCCGAACTATTTACGGAGGTACTTATGCTTTCTTGAAAAACTTTGCTCCTAGAATGGGAATCACGACTGCATTTGTAGATATTACAAATTTAGAAATAGTCGAAAATGCAATCACAAAGCATACAAAAGTTTTATATTGTGAAACTGTAAGCAACCCACTTCTTGAAGTAGCAGATATTGAAGGATTATCTAAAATTGCAAAAAGATACAACCTTACTTTGGTGGTAGATAATACTTTTTCACCTCTTTCAGTTTCTCCTATTAAGCTTGGTGCGGACATCGTAATTCATAGTCTTACTAAGTATATCAATGGAAGTAGCGATACTGTAGGTGGTGTAACATGTGCTTCTAACGAATTTATTGCATCGCTAAAATGTGTGAATTCTGGAGCAAGTATGCTTTTAGGACCCACTATGGATAGTATGAGATCTGCAAGTGTGATGAAAAATCTTAGAACACTTCACTTACGAATCAAGCAACATAGCTATAATGCAAATTACCTTGCCGAAAAATTTGAAAAAGACGGACTAAAGACTGTATATCCAGGATTGTCTAGTCACCCAAGTCACAAATTATATAAAGGAATGATTAATCCTGAATATGGTTTTGGAGGAATGATGACAATTGACGCGGGAAGTCTTGACAAAGCAAATGCGTTGATGGAACTAATGCAGCATAAAAATTTAGGATATCTAGCAGTAAGTTTAGGTTTCTACAAAACACTTTTTAGTGCGCCAGGAAGTTCCACCTCGTCTGAAATTCCTGCAGATGAGCAGGCAGCAATGGGTCTTAGCGATGGACTTATCAGATTCTCCATTGGACTTGATAATGATATCGAGCGCACGTATCAAATGATGAAACAATGCATGATGGAAGTTGGAGTTCTTCACAAGGAAGATTTCGCAACGATTTAAAATACTTTTTTAAATTATGGAAAATCCGCTTTTATAAGGCGGATTTTTTTTGGAGCCTTTAGGCAAAATATATTTAGACGGCAGAAAAAACGAGAGTAAAACCATAATAATAATGCTGTGAAAATAAAACAAGTATTTTTGCTACATTGCAGCATAAAATTTTTTAAATGAACGAATCAATCACCGAAAATAAGGAATTAAACATTTGGGAAGCATTAATTCCTGTTGTCGCGCTAGTAGCTATGCTTGGATATAACGTGTTTGTATTTGGAGACGATGCTTTGAGCGGAAGTAATCAATTTATTCTATTGTTAGGTGGCGGAGTTGCAGCATTGGTTGGATTTTTCAATAAAGTGAAATTTGCAAAGATGATTGAGGAAGTTTCAGAAAACATTAAATCTAGTGCTGGAGCAATACTGATTTTATTGATGGTTGGAGCGCTTGCTGGAACGTGGCTTGTAAGCGGAATAATTCCTGCAATGATTTATTACGGTTTACAAATTCTAAGTCCGAGTATATTTTTACCCGCGAGTTTAATAATTTGCTCGATAATTTCGATTGCTACAGGAAGTTCGTGGACAACTTCTGCCACAGTAGGTATCGCACTTATAGGGATTGGTGGAACTTTAGGCTTCCCTTTGGGAATGGTTGCTGGAGCAGTTATTTCAGGAGCATATTTTGGCGACAAGCTTTCGCCAATGTCGGATACTACAAATCTCGCACCTGCAATGGCGGGGACAGATTTATTTACTCACATCAAATATATGATGTACACAACAGTGCCAACATATATTCTGACTCTTATTATTTTTATAATATTAGGAATTACCGTTGAAACTTCTGGTGTTGCAGATTCGTCCATTCTTCTCAATGATATTAAGAAGTCGTTTAATATCACTCCGCTCCTATTTTTAGTGCCAGTTATTGTGATAGGATTAATTGCCAAAAAAACTGAACCTCTAATTGCGTTGCTGCTAGGAACATTGCTAGCTGCAGTGTTTGCAGTGATCTTTCAACCGCACATTATTCTGATGCTGTCGGGCGGAACAACGATGACTATTGAAAATGCCTACAAAGGTGTTTTGAACGCAATCACAGTCGAATCTGTAATTCCTACGGAAGTTGAAACCTTAAAAGATCTATATGTTTCTGGCGGCATGCAGAAAATGTTAAATACCGTTTGGCTGATTTTATGTGCAATGGTTTTTGGTGGAATTATGGATGCAATTGGTGCGCTTTCGCGAATAAGCAAAACATTATTAAGCTTGGCAAAATCTACATTTGGACTTTTTGCAGCTACTGTGGGAAGTTGCTTAGCGCTAAATATAACTGCATCAGATCAATACCTTGCTATAGTAGTTCCAGGAAAAATGTTTAGTAAAGCTTTTGAAGATAAAGGACTTGCACCAGAAAACTTAAGTAGAACATTGGAAGATGCTGGTACGGTGAGTTCGGTATTAATTCCGTGGAATACTTGTGGTGCATATCACGCAAGCACTTTGGGAGTAAGCACTCTAGATTATTTGCCTTTTGCATTCTTTAACCTTATTAGTCCATTTATGACTTTGATATTTGCTGCCTTCAGCATTAAGATTAAGCTTTTAAATGGAAAATTTCTTTCATCAACAAAATCTATAGTTGCATAAATAAGTATAATCAAAAGTTATTAATTAAGGTTGATATTAGTGGTACTTTTGTATAAGAAAATTATTAATCAAAATTTATAAAATTATGTCATTAGTAGGTAAAAAATTTCCAAACATCAATGTAGACGCTATTTCTGAAATGGGTGATAATATGAAAATCAACATTTTTGAAGAAGCGACAAATAATAACAAGAAAGTATTATTGTTTTGGTATCCAAAAGATTTTACATTCGTTTGTCCTACAGAGCTTCATGCTTTTCAAGATGCTTTGGGAGAATTTGAAAAAAGAAATACAATTGTAATTGGTGCTTCTTGTGACACAGCAGAAGTTCACTTTGCTTGGTTGAATACTGCAAAAGATAACGGAGGAATTGAAGGTGTTACCTACCCAATTCTTGCTGATACGAACAGAAACCTTTCTAATATCTTAGGAATTTTAGATATTGAATCTACTGGATATAGCGAAGAAACTGACTCAGTTATCATCGAAGGATCAAACGTAACTTACCGCGCTACTTACCTTATTGACGAAACAGGAAAAATTTTCCACGAAAGTGTAAATGATATGCCTCTTGGAAGAAACGTAAAAGAATATATCAGAATGATTGATGCATATTCTCATACACAAACTCATGGAGAAGTATGTCCTGCAAACTGGGAAGAAGGAAAAGAAGCAATGGCAGCTACAAGAGAAGGTGTTGCAAGCTACCTAAGTCACTAATAAATAAAACATTACAATATGTTAATTGAATTAAACGAAGATACTTTGGCTAACTTAGTTAGTGAAAACAATAAGGTGGTAGTTCAGTATTCTGCTAGCTGGTGTGGTAATTGTCGTATAATGAAGCCTAAATTTAAAAAAATGGCTACAGAAAATGATGATATGACATTTGTAATCGTAGATGCAGAAAAAGCACCAGAATCTAGAAAACTCGCTAATGTGAGCAACCTTCCTACTTTTGCAACTTTCTTGAATGGAGTTCTTGTAAATGAAACTCAGACAAACAAAGCTGAAATTCTAGGAGAGCTCGTTACCGAAATAAAAAATAAATAGTACTATGAAATTACCTGTAATAAAGCACTTAACGCAGTTTATAGAAGATAATGATCAAGACTATCTTATAGAAGCCATCGAAGTATTGGAAGCATTAACTGAAGTTCCTTCTTTAAAAGATGAGGAAGTTGATGTAATTGCAGAACTAATTTCTAATATGTACGGGGCTATCGAAGTAGATAAAATGATAAAGGATGGTACTCCAAAAAAAGAAGCTCTCAACAGTTTTATGAAGAGAGTAATGGGTTCTATAGATCAATAAGATTTAGGACTTTACATACTTGAAGGCGCTTTTTAATTAAAGCGCCTTTTTTTTTGTAAAATTTCCAGTGACATTTTTTATGCGTTTACCACTCCTGAGGCACTTCATCACATATATTTTCCTTACTTTTGAAAATCTAAAATTATATAAAATGGCATCAATAACCTTACACGGAACTAAAGTAAATACAATCGGAAATCTGCCAGAAATAAATTCGGTAGCACCTGATTTCTCACTAGTTGATACAGATCTTGCAACAAAATCATTAAAAGATTTTGCAGGAAAAAATTTAATTTTGAATATCTTTCCTAGCGTTGATACAGGTGTTTGCGCGGCATCTGTTCGCGCTTTCAATGAAAAAGCTGCTGCTTTGGATAATACAGAAGTACTTTGCATCTCGAAAGATTTGCCTTTTGCTCAAAAAAGGTTTTGTGGTGCTGAAGGAATTGAAAATGTAACAAATCTATCAGACTTTAGAGAAGGTCAATTCGGTCAGGACTACAGCCTTACAATTACTGATGGCGCAATGAAAGGATTGCATTCTCGTGCGATTGTAGTAATTAATCCTGAAGGAATAATTACTTATACAGAGCAAGTAAGCGAGATTGGCGACGAGCCTAATTATGAAGCAGCCATAGCAGCATTATAATTCGAAATGGAATTTAAAAAAGATACCTCTTTTATTTCTGGAAGGATCAAGAGCTTTTCATTTGCCTATAAAGGTGCATACAAACTTATAACGACTGAGCATAGTATTATGGCACAGTTCGGATTAGGCGTGCTTGTAGTCGTAGCTGGATTGTATTTCGGTATTTCTCGAGAAGAATGGATTTTACAAACTATGGCTACGGGAATGGTGCTAGCTGTAGAAGGCTTAAATACTGCTGTAGAAAAAATTGCCGACTTTATTCATCCTGGTTATCATAAGACTATAGGCTTTATTAAGGACATTGCTGCAGGGGCAGTGTTTTTCGCAGCAACCGCTGCATTAATTGTCGGTGCATTAATTTATTGGCCATACATCTTTTGAGAAGTTTGCTTCTTATTTAAATAAAATATTATAACGTACTTATTGCAATGGCAAAATCGGTTAAAAAAGATACTAATTCAAAAAAAGCTTCAGCTGCTAGTCCAGGCGCAAAAAAGAAAAGACTAAAGCAGTATAAGCTAGTTTTCGGAATTTTACTCATTCTGCTTTCTCTGGCGCTTTTATTAGCCTTTGTTTCATTTTATATATATGGAACTCAAGATCAAAGTACGCTCTCTGTTCTTAATGACAGATCTGAAAGCACTCGAAATTGGTTAGGAAAAGTTGGAGCTTACCTTGCAGATCTTTTTATATATAGAGGATTTGGCGTCGCTTCGTTCCTTTTTGTGAAATTATTTTTCATCACAGGACTGTCTATTGTTCTTGATGTCAAATTGCAAAAGCTTAAATTAACTTGGTTTTGGGATCTGTTTGCGTTAATAATAATTTCTGTGTTTTGTGGTTTTTTTGCTTCGACATTACCAGAATTAGGAGGTACAGTTGGATATGAAATTAGCACATACCTACAGGATTACCTGGGTTATTCTGGAACTGTTATTGTTTTATTATTCTCATTATTGATCTTTCTAGTTGCTAAATTTGATTTGTCTACAGATAAAGTTGGAACGTATTTCGAAAAGAAAAAAGAAGATTTCAAAGCGAAAATGCCAGTTGCAGAAAACGCTTCAGAAGCATATAATTTGGAAGAATTTGCAGTTGATGAAAATGCGGAAAATTCTTTTGAACCAGTTGTGGAAGAAAAAGT
>JBBSQV010000060.1:0-15478 GCA_038243675.1 Flavobacteriales bacterium | reverse complement strand
CTAAATTAGCGCTACAAATAAAAATCATCAAATGCAGATACATTTCATAGCTATTGGCGGTAGCGCGATGCACAATCTCGCCTTGGCACTTCACGATAAAGGATATAAAGTTACGGGTAGCGACGATGCAATCTTTGAACCATCGAAATCGAGACTGGACAAAAAAGGAATTTTACCAGAACTTTTAGGCTGGTTTCCTGAGAAGATAAATCAAAATATTGACGCAGTAATCGTTGGAATGCACGCAAAAGGAAATAATCCTGAACTGCTTCGTGCCAAAGAATTAGACCTTAAAATATACTCGTATCCTGAATTTCTATTCGAACAATCAAAAAATAAAACCCGCGTGGTAATTGGTGGATCGCACGGAAAAACCACCATTACTTCAATGATTTTGCACGTGATGAACTATATGAACATCAATGTGGATTTTATGGTGGGAGCACAACTAGAAGGTTTTGACAATATGGTGCATCTTACTGAAGAGAATGATTTTTGCGTTCTTGAAGGTGATGAATACCTGTCGTCTCCAATTGATTTGCGCCCGAAATTTCATCTATACCAACCAAATATCGCGCTAATCAGCGGAATTGCTTGGGATCATATCAATGTTTTTCCAACTTACGAGAATTACGTTGAGCAGTTTGAAATCTTTATTTCGAAAATCACTAACGGTGGAATATTGATTTACAATGAAGAAGATCCGGAAGTAAAGCGCGTTGCCGAAGCTGCAACAAATCCAATCAGAAAAATTCCATATAGCACGCCATCCTATTCGGTAGAAAATGGCGAAACATTGCTCGACACTCCCGAAGGACCAATGCCAATCGAAGTTTTTGGTGCGCACAACTTGAATAATTTGGCTGGAGCCAAATGGGTTTGCCAAAATATGGGAGTTGATGAAGAAGATTTCTACGAGGCGATTGCAACCTTTAAAGGAGCATCCAAAAGGCTAGAGAAAATCGCGCAAAGCAAAAATAAAGTAGCTTACAAAGATTTTGCCCATTCGCCAAGTAAGGTTTCGGCGACGACCAAAGCAGTAAAAGCGCAGTTTCCAGATCGTAAACTTGTGGCTTGCTTGGAATTGCATACTTATAGCAGTTTGAATCCTGAGTTCCTCAAAGAATATCAAGGAGCACTTGATGCTGCCGATACTGCAGTTGTATTCTTTTCGCCAGAAGCTGTGAAAATAAAACAGTTGGAAGCTATTTCAAAGGAGGATATTGAGAATGCATTTCAGCGTAAAGATTTGATCGTAATGACAGATCCCGAAGACTTCAAAAATTACCTTAAGTCGTTGACAGACAAAGCGAAATTTTCATTACTTTTAATGAGTTCAGGAAATTATGGCGGTCTAAACTTTGATGATGTAAAATCTCTTATCGCAGAATAGACCTATTGTTAATGCAACAACTAGTGCTATGGATAAAACTTCTTTTCCAATTACCTATTGGGCCGAGGATGACCGGCCGCGTGAGAAACTTCTTTTAAAGGGAAAGACCGCGCTCAGCGATGCCGAACTGATTGCAATCTTGTTGGGCTCTGGCTCGCGAAATGAGTCGGCAGTAGCTTTGAGTCAACGGATATTGCAGACTTTCGAAAATAATCTCAATAGTTTGGGCAAATGTTCGGTCAAGGAACTTTGTGAGTTTAAGGGAATTGGCCCTGCCAAAGCAATTGCAATTGTTGCCGCGATGGAATTAGGACGGCGGAGAAGGAGCGAAGAGGCGATGGAGCTGGCAAAGATTATGAGTAGCAAATCGGTCTTTTCGATAATGCAGCCTATAATAGGGGAGCTGGATCACGAGGAGTTTTGGATTTTATATCTCAACAATTCCAACAAGGTGTTATTTAAATCACAACTCAGCAAAGGCGGAATTACGGGAACGGTAGTTGATGTGAGAGTGGTTTATAAAACCGCTTTGGAGAAGAACGCGGTCTCGATAATCTTGTCGCACAATCATCCGTCGGGAACGCTTGTGCCAAGTGAGGCAGATAAGCAAATCACTCAAAAATTAAAATCGGCAGGTGCACATTTAGATATAAAAGTGCTAGATCATATAATAATTACCGAGCACGCATTCTTTAGTTTTGCTGATGAAGGACTGCTTTAAATAGCTTAAAATAGAAATTAGAATCGACTATGAAATTAGATAATATAACAGATGTTTTTTTCGATTTAGACCACACACTTTGGGATTTCGAAACAAACTCTGCACTTACTTTTAGAAATATACTTCCAAAAAATAATGTTCCAGTAGATGTTGAGGCTTTTATTCAAGCGTACGTTCCTATAAACTTCGCCTATTGGGAGGCTTTCCGCAAAGAAGAAATCGATCAAGCGCAACTTCGATATGGTCGTTTAAAAGATTCTTTCAACGCAATAAATTACGACGTCAGCGATGAGATGATTGATATTTTGGCTGAAGATTATATTCAGGTTTTGCCGTCTCACAATCATTTGTTTGAAGATGCATTTGAGGTTTTAGATTATCTTAAATCAAAGTACAGACTTCATATTATCACCAATGGGTTTAATTCTATCCAAAATCATAAGCTGACGAATTCGAAAATAATTCACTATTTCGAAACTATTACAGATTCAGAATCGACAGGAGTAAAGAAGCCTAATCCTATGATTTTTTCGCATTCGATGAAAGTTGCTTCGGTAGATTGCAAAAATTCTGTGATGATTGGCGATTGTATTGAAGCAGATGTAAAAGGGGCTTTAGAATGTGGAATGGATGCAATTCTTTTCCATATCGAACCTTGCACGACACACTCGGTTAAACAGATTGCCACTCTAAAAGAGCTTAAAAATTACTTATAAGATGTTCAAAAATATTTTCATTCTATTATTCTGCATCAGCAGTTCGTTTGCACAAAATATCAATCAGTATAAATACGTTGAGGTTCCGCAGCGATTTGATTTCCAAAAAGAAAACAATCGTTATAATCTAAATGAACTTACAAAACTTTTACTTGAGAAGTACGGATTTGTCACATTTATGGATGATGAAATAAAACCTGAAGAAGCAGCAAATAATAATTGCGCGATGGTGCTCCGTCTAAAAGTTGAAGAAGACAGCAACGCATTTGTGACAAAGCTAACCGTGCATCTATTGGATTGCCAGAATAATACAGTTTATTCCACTTTACAAGGTACAAGCAGAGCGAAAGATCGAAAAGTTGCCTACAATCAGGCGTTGCGAATGGCATTTGAATCTTTTGATCGGTTACATTATGAGTATGAGGAGATCGCTTCCGCTAAAGTTATGACAGTTGTTGTTGACCCAAAGGATAATTCTGCTATAAATAAAAAGTCAGATTCGGCGAAAGCTGAAATGATTGCCGAAGGTCCGTCTGAAAAAGATGTTTTAACTACTTCGGAGAAAGCCGCACAACGAGCAAACTCTAATGCTTCGGCGAAAGCTAAAACAAGTCAACTAGGCAATTCGGCGAATGCCACTACACTAAATAACTCTGATTCTTCTCCAAAGATGGAAAGTTCAGTTGTTGAATTTGAATTTATAGCGAAAGCAGTTGAGAACGGATTCTTATTGCAATCGGCGTCTTTGCCAGAAATTAGAATGCAAAAATCTAGCGTAGATAATTATTACATCGCCCAAATTGGCGATTTGCCAGCGATGATTTACAAAGTTGGTAATGTATGGAAATTGGATTTCTACAAAAATGGAGAACTACAAACTAAAGTTATTTCTATAAAGTTGTAGACTAATAATTGTATTTGTCTTTCCATCTATTTTTCAAGAATTCTCTCGTCTGTGCTTCACGCTGATTATTTCCGGGATTGTAGAATGCTGTATTCTTTATTTCGTCCGGTAAAAATTCTTGTTCAGTAAAATTGTTCTGATAGTCGTGCGCATATTTGTACTCGTCTCCGTAACCCAATTCCTTCATAAGTTTAGTCGGTGCATTCCGAAGATGCAACGGTACCGATAAATCTCCAGTCTGCTTGACCATTTTCTGAGCAGTATTTATAGCCATATAACTTGCATTGCTTTTGGCAGAAGTAGCAAGGTAAATGGCACACTGACTCAATATAATTCTACTTTCAGGATATCCGATAGTGGTGACAGCTTGAAAAGTGTTGTTCGCCATGATCAGAGCCGTTGGATTGGCATTTCCGATATCTTCACTAGCAAGAATCAAAAGCCGTCTTGCAATAAACTTTACTTCTTCGCCGCCTTCTATCATTCTTGCCAACCAATAGACAGCGCCATTTGGATCGCTTCCTCTTATCGATTTTATAAAAGCCGAAACAATATCATAATGTTGCTCGCCTGTTTTGTCGTAGAGAACAGTATTTTGCTGCGCAACTTTAAGCACCATTTCGTTACTTAAAACTATTTTTCCTGGAGCAGCTGAATTGACTACGAGTTCAAAAACATTTAGCAATTTTCTGCCATCTCCACCAGAAAGTCTTAGCAAAGCTTCGGTTTCGTGTAGTTCAATTTCTTTCTTTTGCAAAAATGTATCTGTTGCAATGGCGCGATGCAGCAGTTGTTCAAGATCGTCTCTGCTAAATGAATTTAGAATATAAACTTGACAGCGAGATAGGAGGGCGGGAATCACTTCAAAACTTGGATTCTCGGTGGTTGCACCTATTAACGTGATCCAACCTTTCTCTACAGCTGCCAACAATGAATCCTGCTGCGATTTGCTGAAACGGTGAATCTCATCGATAAATAATATAGGTTTGCGAGCAGTAAACATTCCGCCACTTTGCTTTGCTTTATCTATTATCTCTCGAATATCTTTTACACCTGAATTAATTGCTGAGAGACTGTAGTAAGGCCGATCGGAATGCTGCGCGATAATCTGCGCTAGAGTGGTTTTGCCTGTGCCTGGAGGCCCCCAAAGTATTAGTGATGGAATAATTCCGTTTGCGATCTGTCTCGTCAATGATCCGTTGGGCCCCACAAGATGTTGTTGACTAATATAATCTTCAAGACGCTGCGGTCTGATTCTTTCTGCCAAAGGTATTTCCATCCTGCAAAATTACTAAAATTCTCCAATATCAGCCGATTTCCTTGTAAGTCAAAAATTTTTAAAGATTCTTTTGTAATTATATTTTGTATTTCTAAATGTTATTGTTAAATTTAGAAGATTATAAATTAAAAAAATATAAATATGGCAGTTTTAAAAGTTATTGAAGTTTTAGCAAGTTCAAAAGTAGGTTGGGAAGATGCATCAAAAGAAGCAGTAAAGCACGCTTGCAAAACCATTAAAAATTTAAGATCTGTTTACGTAAAAGACCAGAGCATGTCTGTGAAAGACGGTCAAATTACAGATTACAGAGTAACATTAAAATTAAGTTTTGAGTTAGAGTAGTTTTTTGATATAGGTTTAGTTTTAGAAAAACTGCTGCATGAATTTGTTGCAGTTTTTTTATGTCCAATTTTCAGATCATCTTCTATCTGTTTTAGAGAAGAGATTGTTATATTTGGATTGCAGTAAATTTCCTAAGCTGCCTATAAAAGCTAATGAACGAATCTGAATTTAAATTTTCTCCTAAAGTAATTCTCATCCCTTTCTTCTTCGTCCTTCTGTTGTGGATTGTATTTTGGGTAGAGGTGCGTTTTAAAATCAATCTGACGCAGTACGGAATTTTTCCGAGAGATTTAGTTGGACTTCGCGGGGTGATACTTAGCCCGTTTCTGCACGGTAATCTGGAACATCTTTATAACAATAGCATTCCATTGCTAATATTGACAATGGGACTTTATTATTTCTATGATAATGTCGCCACAAAAATTTTATTCTACGGAATTCTAATTTCTGGAATTCTTACATGGATCATCGGCCGAAGCAATATTCATATTGGCGCAAGTAGTCTTATTTACGTATTGGTCGCTTTCATTTTCTTTAAAGGAATTCTGACCAAGTACTTCAGGCTTGTTGCTTTATCATTATCCGTGATCATGATATACGGGGGAATGATATGGTATGTCTTCCCTGACATGGATGTCGAGAAGAATATCTCTTGGGAAGGACATTTGTCGGGATTGATAACAGGAATTGCCTTTGCATTCTATTTTAAAACTCCTCAATTTGAAAAAGTTATAAAGTACGAATGGGAACATCCTGATTTTGATGCGTCCAACGACGCTTTTATGCAGCGCTTTGATGAAAAAGGTAATTTTGTTCCTACCCCCAAACCTGAATTAGTTATCGAAGAAGAGCAGGAGGGATCAACAATGTCAAGTACAAAACAAGACGTAAACTTTGTATATATTTATAGAAGAAGCGAAGAAACAAAATAAATAAAGCCAGGTATTATCTGGCTTTTTTGGTACTTTATTGTCTCTGACGAACGGCTTCGTATAGAAATGCACCGCAGGCAACAGACACGTTAAGTGATCCGATACTTCCAAACATTGGTAGCTTGGCTTTCTCGTCTATAACTTTTAATACTGAAGGATTAACACCTCTGTCTTCAGATCCCATTACTATTGCAAGGGGCTGTGTCAAGTCTAATTCGTATAATGATGTTTCTGTTTTCTCAGTAGCAGCAATCGTTTTGATTCCTGAACCTTGCAGGAAGAAGATAGCATCTTTGATATGTGCAACTTTGCAGATTGGTACATTAAAAACTGCACCTGCGGATGTCTTTACAGTGTCTCCATTTACTGGAGCAGACCCTTGTTTTTGAACAATAATTCCAGATACTCCTGTACATTCCGCCGTCCTGATGATTGCTCCAAAATTTCTTGCGTCAGAAAGTTGATCTAAGATTAGGAATAATGGTGCTTTGTTGGTCTCTAAAGTCTGTGAAACCAATGTTTCTAAATCATAGAAACCTACAGGAGAAATTGTGGCAACCGCCCCTTGGTGGTTGTTGTGGGTAAGTCTATTTAGTTTTTCAACCGGAACATAAGTAAAGTTGATGTCGTTGCGTTTCATAACTTTCATTAGGTCTTTCATCAATTCTCCAGATGATTCCTTCTGAATAAAAACGCGATCTACCTCCATGCCAGCTTGTATCGCTTCGATAATAGCTCTTATTCCAAATATTTGTTGTTCATTTTCCATGATGCAAATGTATAAAAAAACCATCAGCGTAAACTGATGGTTTTAAATTTATTCTAATACTTATATTAATATTCGTCTTCTAAGAAACCAGTTCTTCTGTGGCCTTCATATAAGATGTCATATCCTGGTTCATCATAACTGTAATGAACTCTAAAAGAAATTTTGTCAACTGTATGTCCACCTTTAGATACTGCACCATTTTTAACGATTTTTCCTTCAGTTATTGTAACTGTAGTTCCTTCGTCTAAAAGGTTGTCAGCATCAGTTGCTGAAAATGTACCATCGTTGTTTATAGTGAATTTACTTTTAATGTAATATCCCTTTTCCATGTCGTCTATCCACATTGTGTTATCGTTTGCAGAAGTATTATACGTAGCGTGCAATACATTTTCTACAACAACTTCACCATCTGTGTCTGTTAACGTGATAAACCAATCACCAGCGTATTTACCAGTGTTTGTCATTCCAGGATCTGGATCTCCACCTTCATCACATGCGGTGAATGAAGTACATATTAGCACAGCAAAAAGTACTTTAATAATGTTATTTTTTATATTTCTCATTTTCATAGATTTAAAGTGCTACTTGCGTTAAAGTTGATAGGAATGTGTAAGGAGTCGGAGGATTTCCTGGAGCTAACCATGACGTTGTCATCACAAGTTTTTTAGTTGCTGGATCTACCGTAAGTCCTGTAATATTTGATGTTCCGCCAAAGTACTGATTCGTTAATGTTCCAGGAAAACTGAAATCATTCGTTGCAATATTATTTGCAATAATGCGACCACCAGGAGTTTCAGATCCAGCGATAGCTCTACCAATACTATACCATCCACCAAACGCATCAGAAACTTGGTAAGAATCATCATCGTTCTGCCATATTAACACATATTTCATGTTTTGATAAGGAGCAGTATTAGTTCCATTTCTCAACACTGTTGATGTGTATAATCCAGCAATACTATTTACTAGATCACCAGTTTCAATTACGTAAACCGTTCTTACAGCGGTTCCGTAAAAACCATCTTGATTAACTGCTGAATAAGCAATTTGATAGATGTCTACAACGTCTGTATCTAATGTTGTACCGCCTCTATATTTACCAGTAACAGTTGCTGTAAATGGAATCTCTTCACCTGCTTCCGTTACAACTACTTCATCCACAAATTCGTCACCTTTATTGATAAACAAAACATCACCGCCTACAAGTTTGAACTCGGGATAATTAGTTACATTAGAAATGTTTCCAGTGTCTTCTGCAGAACAAGAGACAAGTAACAATGTTACGACTAAAATTGAAAATATTTTTTTCATAATTTTATTTTTTATTATTAATTAACATCCCACCATACTGGAACAGTCACTGGTACTATTGCTGGCGTGTTAGGATTTCTTGTTTTAACATTACTAGGGAAGACCATTCTTCTTGGGAATAATCCCCCAGTTACACCATTTACAGAGTAAGAAAGTTGACCTGGTACATACGAAGCGTTTGACTGAGGTACAGAAGAAATCTGAGGATATCCAGTTCTATTTTGTTCGAAAAATGATTCGAATCCGTTTCCAGGAAAGTTTGAAACCCATTTTTGAGTGATGATTGCTTTTAACTTGTCATCAAATGTACCTGCACTTGGATACTCATAAGCACCACCAGCAGCAACAGATGCAGCGCCAGCAGTGGCAAAAGTCGTCTCAACTTTATCAAATCTACTGAATGTTGCTAGAACTGCTGCATCGTATTTTTCCTTAGCGCCAGCTCCAGCGCTATAACGCTCTAAAGCTTCTGCCTGTAGAAACATACTTTCTTCTTTACTCATAAAATAAACTGCAGTAGTCGCTTCAAGATGAACAACTGCAATAGAAGTTGGCGCTGACCCACTGTTAAAATCTCCTTGATTTAAAGCTACTCCCGCGTCATAAAATTTATCTACTCTAGGATCTGCGTTTTCAGTTAGGAAAGAAAATAAAGTTGAACTTGCTCTCAAATTTGTTTGAGTGTTCAACTGTCTTCTGTCAGATTCAAATAATGGGTTACTCTGATCCGGAGCATCTACGAATTGTGTTAAAGACGCATCAACATTTAAAAATTCAGTACCTGCAGCCAACAATTCAGTAATTCCTTGTTGCGCTATTGCTGGTCTTGCTTCTGTCTGTCTCATGTACAATTTTAGAAGCAACGTATTTGCATAAGCTGTCCACTTTGTCATATTACCTGCAAACACGAAATCATCATTTGCTGGAGAACTACCCTCTGACGCTGATAAATCTCTAGATAAAGCATCTTTCATATCTGCGACCATTAAATCATAAACTTCAGGACCTGTATTAAATTTAGGCGTTAGTATTTCACGATTGTTAGCTTCAGTGTATGGAATTTGGTCGTAAAAATCTACCATTATTTGTGATGCTTGAACTTCCATAGTAGTTGCCATCAGATAGTATTTCCAATTTTCTTGCTCTAATGCAAGTCTCTTTACATTTCGAATATCTCCCAATGCATCATACATAGCAGTCCATCCAGCATTGTAATCTGCTGTACCTATTGAGTATTCGTCAATATTTTTGTACTGGTTAGAGGCGTTACTTTGTGTCCAATATTGGGACCAAAATCCACCAACAAGCGCGTAGTACGAACCTTGAGCTCCAGCAACACCAACTATACCAGCAGGCATTTGAGTTGACAATGCTACACCATCAGCGCTTAAGTTGTCTGGATTTCTGTTGATATCGAAATCCTCATCGCTGCAGGCAGAAAAGAGCGATACAGCTGTAAATAATAAAAGTATTTTTTTCATGATATTTTTTTTAGAATGATAATTTAATTGAACCTCCAAATACTCTTTGAGAAGGATTCGCTCCAAACTCACCAAACTCACTTAATAAATCATTTCCGTAAGAAGTTACTTCTGGGTCAATGTATGGGTTCTCTGCAGGAGTCCACATATATAAGTTTCTTCCATAAACTCCGATTGATAATTTTGTAAGACCTAACTGCTCAACTACTTTCTTGTTAAAATCGTAGTACAAACTAGCATCTCTTAGTCTAACAAAAGTTTTGCTGATTAAGTGGTCTTTCTCTATACCAGGGTTGTTAGATGTATTTCCCCAGAAATTAGTTACGTTACTAGAAGTAATAGGAGTGGTGTTTTCTGTATATCCAGTTACATCACCATTTGCATCCGTAACTGCATTCACTGAATTAGGGATAATGAATGTATTTCTATCGTTGTAAGCTGTTTCAATACCATTACCTACGAAGTGAGATAGTCTTTTTGTATAAGAATACATTTTACCACCTTGTTTCCAGTCAAGAGCAAAAGATAAAGCAACATTTTTGTATTTAAACGTATTTTGTAGACCCATAATAAAGTCTCTTTGTCCGTCAGCAACATATTGTAGCTCATCAGTTACTGTGTAATATCCAGTATCTGGATTTACAACGTATTGTCCATCAGCGTTAACAACTGGCACTAGTGAATAGAATGAACCAATTGGTCTTCCTTCTTCAGCAGAAAATGTAATCCCGTATGCGCTTGTAATGTCGATTCTTGAACCACCATTAACTTTAGTTACTTCGTTATCGTTCTTCGCGAAAGTGTAATTTAAGTTCCAGCTAAAGTCGTCAGTTTTCCAAGGAGTCACTCCTATTGCAACTTCTATACCTTTATTTACAACATCTCCAATGTTTGATGCTTGTCTACCATATCCAGTTGATGGATCTAGTGGTACTGCTACAATTAAATCTTCTGTTTTTCTGTTGTAATAAGAAACATCAAAAGTCACTTTTCTACGGAATAAGCTTGCTTCAAAACCTACTTCATACTCTGTTGTTCTTTCTGGCTTTAAGTTGATATTACCTAAAGTGGCACCAAGTTCATAAAAGTTTACTCCACCAAAAGGAGATGTAATTACTCCGAAATTTGCCGCAGCATTACCTTGCACCAAAGATGATTCAGTTTGATATGGATCAGTATCATTTGCTACTTGAGATACTGCACCACGTATTTTTAAGAAGTTGGTTGCGTCGTCCAAAACAATTCCACTTAATGATACCGCAGGATAAAAATATGCGTTATTTGCTGTAGGTAACGTTGAAGTCTTGTCTTGTCTACCACTTAATGTTAGAAACAATCTTTCATTATATGAAACTTCTGCTTGTCCGTAAACTCCAAAAGTTCTTCTTAATGAGTTACTTTGAGTAATAGTTGGTCTGTTAGCGCTATTTGTTATTTCATAATAGTTAGCGATATCTAAACCTGTAACACTAGCATATAGACTGTTACCCTCTCTTTGATTGTAACTTAAACCAGCCAATAAATTTAATTTAAAACGATCACTGATGTTTGTGTCATAGTTAAGAGAAAAGTAAGTATCAAATTCTGATCTTTCAATTCTACCTTCTGTTACACCGCCCACAACAGGGTTAGCAGCAGCGGCCGCTTGAGGAGTTCCTGGCAAATAGTTTACAATTGCACCATAACTTTTTATTGCGTCAGATCTAAGGTTACCACCTATTTGAAAGTTTGCAGATAAATTTTCTAGGATTTGGTGATTAATGTTAACGTTACCAAATAAGTTATTTCCAAGTATTCTAGTACTGTTCTCATTAACTGAGAAATACGGATTTGTAGAATATGGAGTAAAATAATAACCAGGAGAGTTAAAAGGATTGCTTGTATCAGCAAAATCAACTATACTAACATCCCTTGGGATTTGTAGTAATTCTTGCATTAGTGTAGCTCCTTCACCCGCAGCATCTCCTTGACCAGTGTTAACTGCGTTTTGCTCTTTGTTTGTGAAGTTAATGCTAGCTCTAATTGTAGTTTTTTCGTTTTTAATACCTCCATTAAACGTGAAAGATCTTTTTACGAATGCATCTGCATCCGTTGGGATAATTCCGTCACTATCCATATTAGTAAAACCTAATGAGAAATCAGAGAAATCACTACCACCACTAAGGTTAATAGAGTTTGTTTTTGTTAAACCTTGGTCATAAAAGTCTCTTACGTTATTTTTTAGTGCAACATAAGGTTTGATTTGTTGAGTGTTATTATAAACTGTTCCCCATGGTCTGATTTCGCCATTGAATGCTGGTCCCCAAGATCCATTTTCATTACTTGGACCATCACCTGTGGAAAGCGCAGAATAACCTTCTCCATTCCAACCTTGACCAAACTGATTTTGATAGTGTGGTACTCTTGCTACTTCATTCACATCTAATGATGTAGAGAAATCAATATTGATTTTTGAAGTGTTTTTACCTTTTTTAGTAGTGATAATTACTGCACCACGTCCAGCTCTTGAGCCGTACAAAGCTGTTGCAGCAGAACCTTTAAGGAAGGTAATCTTGTCAATACTGTTAGGGTCAATGTCGTTAAGACCAGTACCAGCGTCAAATGAACGTGATGTACTGTTTGATCCATTAGCTGAGTTGTTAATCGGTGTTCCATCAACTACATATAATGGTTGATTTGAACCAGAAATAGAACCAATACCCCTTACAATAACTTTTGTAGAAGCTCCAGGTTGTGTAGGTGCACTAATATCAACACCGGCAACCTTACCAGATAAACTTTCTAATGGGTTGTTTGTTACAACATTAGTAATTTCTTCTGATCCAATTGTAGTTGCAGCATATCCAAGAGCTTTTTTGTCTCTTTTGATACCTAAAGCCGTTACAATAACACCTTCTAATTCAACCGCATCATCCGCTAATTTAATAGTCGCGCTAGCGTTGCGCGCCAAAACTTCCTTTGTGCTCATACCGATGTAAGAAAACACTAATGTTTGCGTTGGTAGTGCTTCAATTCGGAAATTTCCATCTATATCACTATTAACTCCGTTAGTAGTACCTTTAATAACTACTCCTACGCCTGGTAGAGGTAAATTATCAGAATCAACTACTTTTCCAGAGACAGTGATAGATTGTGCAAACGAAAGCTGCACAAAGAGCATTGCAAAGAATGCTGCTAGAATCTTTAATCTTGGTTTCATATTATTTTTTTTTGTTAGTGGAGTAAAAGTCCTAAATAATAGTTTAGCACACAACTTTTTTTATGATTTTCTTTTTAAAACTTTGTGTTAAAACTAAAATGAACTATTGAGTTTTGAGGGTCTATTGACTCATTTGTTAAAAATCCATTAGCATACGAGATGTTAAATAAGCCCATTTTTGTATTGATTCCAAATCCTAATCCTACTCCTATTAAGGAATTGCTATTTTGTTTGTTAATCAATTGACTTTCATCTATATAAAATCCGTAATCAACTATGGAATGGGCATAAAGCGTTGATGATAGTAGATATCTGTATTCGGTGGAGAGAAGAAGAGCTACGTTTCCTTGTAAGATGTTCTCTGCAAATCCGCGTATACTGCGACTTCCACCAAATCTAAAGAGTTCTCCAGTGATGTATTCTTTACTTTGTAGGAAATAATTTGTGTTTTTTATATAAACTACATTTTTGTTATTTAGATAGAAGTCGTGTTCAAAATTAGTTTCAACAAAAACTTGTGGTGTTTTATCTAATTTAGAGGTGCGT
The DNA here is from genome assembly GCA_038243675.1 of Flavobacteriales bacterium. Lineage (GTDB taxonomy): Bacteria > Bacteroidota > Bacteroidia > Flavobacteriales > Flavobacteriaceae > Flavobacterium. The sequence continues at coordinate 1,885 of JBBSQV010000060.1, read as the reverse complement.
TGGCCAATTCCAGTTTTTATGCTAAATATAGTTTTATAAGGAAATAAAAATAATTCAGGTCTATAATCATTGTACTCAAACGATGCAGTTAAAAAGTTACTTTTGTAATCTTTCAATAATGCCGAAATTGAATTTTGTATATCATTAGATTCAGTCGACTGATAACCAGCAAAAAACCTCTTATTGTAAGAAAAATAGTAGCCTGCCTCAACTGCGGTCTTTGTATTCTGGAAAGTACTGTCCTGTTTGAAGATATTTAAACTTGCTTTCAATGCAAATGGAGATTTAAAAATGTACGGTAATTCAAGGGTACTTTTAAAAGTGGTTTGTTTTTGTCCGTCGCTTTTCCAATACAGCTCAAAAGTTTCTCCAGTTTTAAGCGCATTGTTCAATTGTAAATCGAGATAACCATTGAAAATTAACTTATCTGTCTTTTCATCATTAGAAAAACCAACGATTCCATCAAATCGGTTCGAGTTTGCTTTCTCCAAGTACACGTACACTTTTGTGGTGTCAGTTGTAAATAATATTTCTGGAGTTTTGGTTTGTTTTGCAAATGGAAGTTTATCAAATTCCTTTCGCAAACGTTGAATATTACTCTGAGTAAAAGTACTGTTCTTAAAAAGTCTTTCAATATTTTTACGATGTCCTTTCGGAAAGTTTTCGTAACCACTAATTACAATCTCATTTATTTGTCGAATTTTTCCGCTATCTATTTTAAGATCGGCAATAAGAGTTTGTCCGCTTTCGCGAAAATTATAAAGCTGAAGTTTTGCCATCGAGTATCCTTCGAGCTCAAGTTGTTTAGTGTAGTTCTGCAAATAAGTTTCAACCGAATTAAATGGAATTATAATCGAATCTCTTCCAACTACTTTGTTTTGATCTTCGGTTGAGATTACGTCCTTATATATAAGGAGTGTTTTTATCTGATTATTGAGAGTGGCATTAGCTGAAGCTAAAGTATCATTTAATAATTCGAATTTCGAAATAGAGGCATTTATAAAACCTTTTTTATTTAGCTTACTTAAAACAATTTCTGTCGTTTCTGAAATGCTCGTTAAGGTAGGGTGGATTTTGCTATAGCTTAATGAATCGATATTCTGCTGTTCAGATTCGGTAGTGGCAGTTATTTTAAAATGAATATTCTGCGAACTGGCGATTAGAGATGTGAATACTGCGAGTATAATGTAGTAGGCTTTTTTCAAGTGGCAAAGGTTGTAAAACTATCTAACGCAAAGATGTGATTTTTTGTATAATCAGCTGGCATGAATCTTTTTTAGGAAATAGCATCATCTTTTTTCGCAACGTGTATTTACGCCTTCGCGGAATTTATTCAGATGTCTTTGTATATCCTTGCGGGTATAAACGAAAGTTGTAAAATATAGTTTGCAATCATCATTGGAGAAGGGGAGCAAGTTCACTTATTCTATGGCTTCGGTCTAATTAATCTTCCTATATATAAGGAGGCTTTTTTTGCTTTCTGATATATTTTTCAAGTAGTGCGATTTCTAACTCATTAACGACTATTTAAATCGCGCTAAAATAGAATTCTATTTTATGTCCAAGATGAATGCTTTTTAAACTGCATCATCAAGAAAATAAAAAATCAGAAAGAAGATTTATTTACTCAGAAGATTATTGTAAAAAACGGAGTGAAAAGAACTCGATTTTTGCATAATCCGTTGAGATGAAATATTCTGTGCGAAAATATTCTAATAAATGTTTAAATAAAAAATAATATTCATACATTTGCAACCCCGTAAAAAGCGGGAATTTTATAATCATAATAATTATTAGTATTTAATTATGCCAACAATTCAACAATTAGTAAGAACCGGAAGAACTCAGATGACTAAGAAGAGTAAATCGGTTGCTCTAGATTCTT
>JBBSQV010000059.1:0-15784 GCA_038243675.1 Flavobacteriales bacterium | reverse complement strand
TCAAAAAGCTATTGACGAATTGAACGGTGCTACTGTTCAAGGACGTGCTATCGTTGTTAACAAATCTGAGCCAAAACCAGAAGGTGAAAGAAGAAGCTTCAACAGCGGCGGTGGTCGTAGTGGAGATTCTCGCGGTGGTTATGGTGGCGGTGGCGGTGCAAGCCGTGGCGGAGACAACCGTGGTGGTGGAAACAGAGGTGGTTACTAAATAACACACAACTTTTTCGCAAACGCGATTCTATATTTTAAAGTTATTATGTAGCATTACGATATAAAGTATAAAAACCATTCATTTTATGAATGGTTTTTTTTATGGAGTGAAGTGAGGGAATCGATTGGTGTTTTTGAGGTTATAAATTTATAAGATGTTTTAATTTAAGAAATTGATTGATTATTAATATCAAAATTTTAGTTGAAGAAATGCTGACGCTTGTTTTAGAAAATCCTTTTCTAGCGCAAAATCCCACCCCGCCCTTCGGGCACCCCTCCGAAAGGAGGGGAATGGATGATGCATAATAGAAATCGAATAATTTGTCTCAATGACAAGTTTAATAGTATATGCTTTTACTTTTATTCCTCAGACAACAATGTAGTAGTTCTCATAAGATTTTAATTTATTTCGATTTTTTAATCTTTTCGTTTCTTCAATTCTTCGTTCATTTTGATTTTCTCCGCAAGAGGGATGGAAGAGGACCCGAGCTTTTGCGAACTGGCGAAGCAAATGCTTTCTTGTGGCTTTGCGGAGCAAAAGCTACAAGAAAGATTGGTAACGGACAGCCCGACCGGCGCCGCATTTTATTTTCAATGTTACCGAAAAAGTTCTGGCGCCGGTCTCGCCCAAAATAAAATAAAATGATATCTACTCCTTAAAAACGACCTTTCTATTCGCACTTCTTTTACAATTATTACATATTTTTCAATTTCTGTTCTTGTTTAGATTATTTAGCTTTTTCCAGAGCTTCAATTTCCCATCCGCTCGAATCTTTAAATTTTTAAATCTTTCAATCTTTGAATTTCCTTTTGTAATTTTGCCCTATGTATATAATTTTCGATACTGAAACTACTGGATTACCGAAACGCTGGGATGCGCCAATTACGGATGTTAATAACTGGCCGCGCTGTATTCAGATTGCTTGGCAGTTGCACGATGAGATGGGTGCCTTATTGGAGAATCAAGATTTTTTAGTCAGGCCAAAAGGGTTTAATATCCCTTACGATGCCGAAAGAATCCACGGTGTTTCTACAGAACTTGCCGAAGAAAAAGGTTTTCCACTTGATGTTGTGCTGGAAAAATTTAATACTGCATTGGCGAAAGCAAAATTTGTGGTAGGGCAGAACGTGAGTTTCGACCTTAACATTATGGGTTGCGAATTTCATCGTGCTGGAATGGCATCGCCACTATCTACAATGCCCGTGCTTGATACTTGTACCGAAGTTACGGCAGGACTTGTGAAACTTGCTGGTGGTAGAGGAGGTAAATTCAAACTTCCAACACTTACTGAGTTACATCAGCATTTGTTTAATCAGCCTTTTAATGAGGCGCACAATGCTGTGGCCGATGTGGAAGCGACTACAAGATGTTTCTTAGAGTTGATTCGCCGTCAGATTTTTACAAAAGAGCAACTGCAAGTTACCACAGATTATTTTAATAATTTCCTAAGATTTAATCCATCTGAAATAAAATTAGTCGGATTAAAAGCCACGAATCTTAAGAAAGCTTCTGACGCGATTAGAGCACGTTTATCTAAAATTGAAACTGCGGCGACACTTGTATATGAAGATAAAGAAACTGTAGAAGCTTTTGAAAAGGCGAGTTTCGTGCACCTTCATAATCACACACAATTTTCTGTTTTGCAATCTACTATTAGCGTTCCAGCGCTTGTGAGTGCTGCTGCAAAATTCAAAATGCCTGCGGTTGCAATGACAGATCACGCCAATCTGATGGGCGCTTTTCACTTTGTGCGAGATGTTATAAACTACAATAAAACCGTAGATTCCAAAAACAAGGCTTCAGTAGAAAATGGTGAAGAACCAACAGAGATTCCAATGAAACCTATTGTAGGTTGTGAATTTTTTGTTTGTGAAGATCATCTGGATAAAAGTCGAAAAGACAATGGATATCAAGTTGTGTTCCTTGCCAAAAACAAAAAAGGGTATCATAATTTGGCGAAAATGTCGTCTATTGCATTTACGCAAGGCTTTTATTATGTGCCTAGAATTGATAAGAAAGTGGTTGAACAATATAAAGATGATTTGATTGTCTTGACTGGGAATTTATATGGAGAAGTGCCAAGCAAGCTTCTAAATATGGGTGAAAGTCAAGCCGAGGAAGCATTGCTTTGGTGGAAAGATACCTTTGAAGATGATTTGTATGTCGAGATTATGCGACACAATCAGGAGGATGAGAATCGAGTGAACGAAAGTTTAATTTCTCTTGCCGAAAGCCACGATATCAAATTGGTTGCAACCAATAATACCTATTATTTAGAAAAAGAAAATGCCAATGCGCACGACATTTTATTGTGTGTACGTGACGGTGAAAAACAGGCTACTCCAATAGGTCGTGGTCGCGGATATCGATTTGGGTTGCCAAATCAGGAATATTATTTCAAGTCTCCAGATCAAATGAAGGAGTTGTTTCAGGATATTCCCGAATCGATTCTGAATCTTTCTGAAATTGTAGACAAAATCGAAATTTATGATCTAGCGAGAGAAGTACTGCTTCCAAAATTTGATATTCCTGAAGAATTTATTGTTGCCGAAGATAGAGCTGATGGCGGCAAAAGAGGTGAAAATAAATATTTAGAATTCCTAAGTTACAAAGGAGCTGAACGACGTTATGAAATAATTACTGATGAAATTCGGGAGCGAATCGATTTCGAATTACTAACTATTCGAAATTCAGGATATCCAGGATATTTTCTTATTGTTCAGGATTTTATTGCTGCGGCAAGATCGATGGATGTTTCGGTAGGGCCTGGTCGTGGATCAGCAGCTGGATCTGTAGTTGCATATTGTTTGGCAATTACCAATATCGATCCTTTAAAATATAATCTACTTTTTGAGAGATTCCTGAATCCAGACAGGGTTTCACTTCCTGATATTGATATTGACTTTGACGATGAAGGTCGTAGCAAAGTTATGGATTATGTAATCCAGAAATATGGATCGAAACAAGTTGCGCAAATTATTACCTACGGTCGAATGGCAACTAAATCTGCGATTCGAGATACCTCGAGGGTTCTAGATTTGCCGCTTTTTGAAGCTGATAAAATTGCCAAGCTTATTCCGGGAATGATGCCAAGCAAGTGGAGTCTTGCCCGATTTTTTAAAGAAGATGTGCTTGCGATCAAGAAAGTAATGCGTCCAGAGGAATTTGAGCGTATTGTCGAGCTGATTGCTGTTGCAAATGAAGATAGCCTTGGCGGCGAAATGCTGATGCAAGCGCAGGTACTTGAAGGGAATTTACGAAATACTGGAATTCACGCTTGTGGTGTAATTATCACGCCAAGCGATATTACCAATTTCGTTCCGGTGGCTACGGCCAAAGATTCGTCACTATATGTAACTCAATTCGATAACTCGGTTGTAGAAAGTGCTGGATTATTGAAGATGGACTTTTTGGGTCTAAAGACTTTGACCTTAATTAAAGATAGCGTAAAACTGATTCAATATAGAACTGGAATATTACTTGATCCCGATGAATTTCCGATTGATGACGTGAAAACTTATGAGCTTTTCCAGCGCGGCGAGACTGTAGGTATTTTTCAATATGAATCACCGGGAATGCAGAAGTATATGAAGGAGTTGAAGCCTACAACTTTTGATGACCTTATTGCGATGAACGCGCTTTATCGCCCAGGACCGATAGCCTATATTCCTAGTTTTATTAAACGTAAAAATGGTGAAGAGGAAATTGTATACGATCTTGATGCCTGCGAAGAGCTACTTAAAGAAACGTACGGAATTACCGTTTATCAAGAGCAGGTGATGCTTTTGTCTCAGAAATTAGCCGATTTCTCCAAAGGTGATGCCGATGTTTTGCGTAAAGCAATGGGGAAAAAGCAACGAGATGTACTTGATAAGATGAAGCCTAAATTTATCAATCAAGCAGCAGAAAAAGGACATTCAAAAGAGAAGTTAGAGAAGATTTGGAAAGATTGGGAAGCTTTTGCCGAATATGCATTTAATAAATCACACTCTACGTGCTATGCGTGGATCGCATATCAGACCGCATATTTAAAGGCAAATTACCCTGAAGAATATATGGCCGCTGTTCTTTCTAATAATATGAATGACATAAAGCAGGTCACGTTCTTTATGCAGGAATGTAAGAGAATGGGACTTGATGTATTGGCGCCAGACGTTAATGAATCAACATATAAATTTACGGTAAACGAAAATAACGCGATTCGTTTTGGTATGGGCGCTGTAAAGGGCGTCGGAATGGGCGCCGTAGAAACAATCGTAAAAACCCGACAAAAAGGAAGATATAAGTCGGTTTTTGATCTTACTAAAAGAGTAGATTTACGTGCTGCAAATAAAAAAGCATTCGAAAATTTAGTACTGGCTGGTGGTTTTGATTCATTTGAAGAAACGCACAGAGCACAATACTTCCATAATGAAGGCGACGGAATTACTTTTCTAGAAAAGGCGGTTAAGTACGGCGCAAAGTTTCAGGAGAATGAAAATTCAGCTCAAGTAAGTCTATTTGGCGAGTCGAGCGACGTACAAATACCTGAGCCAATCGTTCCACCTTGTGAGGAATGGAGTGCGATGGACAAGCTTGCTAGAGAAAAAGAAGTTGTAGGAATTTATATTTCTGGTCATCCTTTGGACGATTTTAGATACGAGATTAAGCACTTCTGTAAAGATAAATTAAGCTCATTTTTAGATTTAACGCCACACGTTGGCAAATCGCTGCAGGTCGCAGGTGTCGTTAGTCAGGTACAATATCTTACTAGTAAAAATGGAAAAGACTGGGCGAAATTCACGGTCGAAGGTTTTGACGATACGCAGGACTTTAGCATTTTTGGCGAGGAGTATCTGAAGTTTCGACATTTTCTAGTTGCTAAGAATTTCATCTTCTGCAAAATAAATGTGAAACCGGGCTGGACAAACAATCAAACGGGCAAAATTGCAGAACCTCGTATTCAGTTTATGGAAATCCGTCAGCTTCAAGATTTATTAGAATCTCAAGCCAAGAAATTAACGCTGAATCTAAATATCCAGCAATTAAGTTCGACTTTTATTCACGATTTAGGTGCAATATTGCAGAATTTTAGAGGCGATCTGCCAGTAGCATTTGATGTGATGGAACTGGAGCAAATTACTGCAGAGGAACAAATTGCCGTTGCAACAGTTGTTCCTGAACTCGTCGCTGCCACAATGAGTGACGATAATGATGATGAAGAATCGTCGATTTTTGAGGATATAATTGAAGATGATGACGCAGAAGGAGAGTTGGCATTCGCCGAAAACTTAGAGCCTCTTGAAACTGTCAAAATAGTGACGTCACTGCCGATGCCAAGTAGATTTCTGAAAGTAAAAATCTGCGAGCCACTATTGGCGGCACTTGAAAAAGAAGACATTAAGTACAAATTGAATTAAATTTTAATTTTTAAAGTTGGAAATTAAATAGATTAGTCATCCTCTTAAAGGTGGTATTTAATACGGTTATAGGGAATTTGTTAACAGAATAGTAGAATATATTTATTAAATTTGTTTCTTTCAAACGACAATTAACTTTAAAAAATAATAATTATGGCATTAGAAATAACAGATGCAAATTTTGAAGAATTAGTATTAAAATCAGACAAACCAGTATTAGTAGATTTTTGGGCAGCTTGGTGTGGTCCATGTAGAATGGTAGGTCCAATCATTGACGAAATCAGTACAGAATTTGAAGGAAAAGCTGTAGTTGGAAAGCTTGATGTAGATGCTAATCAAGAATTTGCTGCAAAATACGGTGTAAGAAATATTCCAACGGTTTTGGTTTTTAAAAATGGTGAAGTTGTTCAGAAGCACGTAGGTGTTTCACCAAAACAAACTTATGCTGATTCAATTACTTCAGCGATGTAATTTATATAAAATAGTACAAAGAAATGCTCGACGATTGTTGGGCATTTTTTTTTGTCTTTTATTTTTCAGTAATGGTCAAAGGCACTTTAGTATTATCTGCTTATATTTGAATATATGAAAATCGAATCACAAATACAGACTGTTTCACAGTTTGAGCATTTAGAACTTTTGGCCAATCAAGTTGTCGAAGGATTTATTTCTGGAATGCATAAAAGTCCTTTTCACGGGTTTTCGGCAGAATTTGCAGAGCACAAGGTTTATAATGTGGGCGAAAGTACTAAACACATTGACTGGAAGTTATTTGCCAAGACCGACAGATTATACTCCAAACGCTTTGAGGAGGAGACAAATCTTCGATGTCATCTGATAATAGACAATTCGTCTTCGATGCACTATCCAAAACTTGCAAAAGGCGATCAGTTTTTCAAATCTAAAATTGGCTTTTCGGTTTTAGCTTCGGCAGTATTGATGAATTTACTGAAAAGACAAAGAGATGCGGTAGGACTCAGCATTTACAGCGACACCTACGAATTTTACGCTTCGGAGAAAGGAAGCGGCAGACAACACCGAATGTTGTTGGATCAGCTGGAGAAACTTCTCGACACGCTCAGAGAAACAAAACAAACAGATACAACAACTTTTCTACATCAGATAGCTGAGAAGATACACCGTCGTTCAATGATTGTATTATTTACAGATATGTTTCAGTCGGGAGATCAAGAAGAGCTCTTTAACGCTCTGCAACATCTCAAACACAATAAGCACAAAGTCGTAGTCTTTCATGTATATGATAAGGAAACCGAACTTGAATTCGACTTTGATAGCGCACCGAGAAAATTTATAGACCTTGAATCAGGCGAAACGATTGACTTGTATTCTGATTCTATTAAGGAAGATTACGAAAAACTAGTTAGCAGCTACTTTAAAGAAGTAGAGATGCGATGTGCTCAAAACCAAATAAAGTACGTTCCAGTCTCAGTTTCAGAAAATTTCGAAAAAATAATGACAACGTATCTCATAGAGAAACAACGTTTTAAATAATAGAACAAAAGTTTTTTGAAAATAATTGCAAAAAGGCATTGCATAACTCGAAAAGAGTGTTATATTTGCACTCGCAGAAACACAGTAGGTTTGGTAGTTCAGTTGGTTAGAATACATGCCTGTCACGCATGGGGTCGCGGGTTCGAGTCCCGTCCAGACCGCTACTTTTGGTAAAAGCACCTTAGAAATAAGGTGCTTTTTTGCCCAAAATAAGCATCAAAAACAGTTGTGTTGTTTTTGCCCAGTAATGGGCCGGTTTAGTAGTTAAACCAATGAAAAGCTTTCCACTTTGTGGATGGCTTTTTTGATTTTACGGCAGTTTCTAAATTATTGCTTCTTCGAGTCATCATGCTCAAACTTATGATGCAATTCTGATCTTAGGACTGTATAAAAATGCAGTTCGCGAACTTTTCATTCATGCGCACTCATAATAAAGCAAAATCAGTCACTCAAACGTTCGGTTTTTTTTAGAAGAATTAACGCAATAATCTACACGCTACCTCGTGTCCATTATCTAAATGAAATGGGTTCAATCCACTCCCTAAAAAGTAAATATTTCGAATTATCAAATTCAACATCCTGCGCGAGCTCAAAATGTCTCGCTCTGCCACCGTCTAAATAAAGCACAAACAATAACAGGATTGAATTTTTAAAAGATCTTACGTAGTAAATTAGTTTTTTCTATAACGGAGAATTTTTTAAATGCTTAAATATTACTTGTGTAATGTTAGTAAAGTACATCGCTAGTGAAAGCGTCGCACTCATGTCCACCATATAAATAAACATAAAACTGCGAAAGATGGCAATTTCTAAAACACAAACTCTCTATAATCCCAAACAACTCCAATAAAAATCCCCAAGAATATTATACAAACCACAAACTGAATAAATGCAGATGCTAAAAAACCAATAAACGATCCGGTCGCTGCCTTAAAAGCATTCGTGTGATTTTGCTTAGAGAACACGTATTCGCCTACAAATGCGCCTATAAAAGGCCCGATTATAAAACCAAACGGAATCGGAGCAATCAATCCCAACACAAGTCCGATGTTGGTGCCCCAAATCCCATATTTAGTACCTCCGTACCGCTTTGTTCCCTTTGCAGGGATTACATATTCCAGAATTGTCACCACCAGCATCACCACGAATGTAATTCCCAAAAGCCAATAGTTCATTGGTATCGAAGGTGCGAGGTACAACAACAATAGTCCAATCCACGCTAACGGTGTGCCGGGAATTACAGGTAAAACACTACCAGCGATTCCACCGATTAAACAACAAAAACCAAACACGATAAGAAGTAAATCCATAAAATATATTTTTAGTACTTTTGGCAATTAAATTTGTATTTTTAAAACGTACAAAAGTGTTGATTCAACACGACAATATGAGAAAAAATTACCTAATAGCTGTTGCCTTTGTGCTCCTTTTTAGTTCCTGCCAGTTTTTGGAAAATCAGGTTCCAAATAAGGACTTGTTGCTCAAAGAAGAGCTTCAAAGCATCAATTGGAAAGAGGTCGACGAGTATCCATCAGTTCCAGACTGCGATAATATCACCGATGAAGCCGAGCAACGACAATGTTTTTTCGAATTCTTAACACAAACTATTCAGCATAAACTCAATCTCGATACACTTTCGGTTTTATACCCAGAGCTCGACACGATTGAAGTTAAAGTTACTGTTTTTCCAGATTCCACCATCAGATTTGAGCCACAATTTCCAAAAGATAGCATCGCGTACGATACTATTAAAATCGACAGTATTTTGCACGCGAGGTTAGTTGATTTCCCTAAAATTCATCCTGCGTTAAAGCGTGGAACTCCAGTAAAGACGCAGTTTATCCTTCCGGTAATTCTCAAAATGGAACATTAGATTTTTTTTTGGAGCTTTATCCCGCTTTCTACTACAATCTGCAAGCGCAAATTTTTTTGTGCACAATGCGCGGCAAGGAGCTTCCGTTGGTCGCTCTTGCCGCACAGTGCACAATGTCATTTGCCACTTGCAGGATTTCCGCGACAATCGGGGCTAGGGCATTAGTTTTTAATAGAAAAATTGTTTCTAAAATTGACGACCTTTCCAATTATACTTCATTCCAAAAACCAAAATATAAAAACCAATCAAAACACTAAAGAAAGGATATATGATTGCTGAAAGCAACGGAATTACAAACTTTTCTGCTTTCAAGAATTTGTTGCCAAGAGTCAATAACCACAAATCTACAGCGTATTTTATAATAATCAGATTTACCAGAATAACTAATGGCAACAAATTAAATACAGCTAAAATAACACTCACAACAACGGAAAGATTTCCTAAAAACACAAATACTGCCAACATTTCACCGTATTCACTTTGATAAGATGTTGCCTTCGAAGCCCAACGTACTCGTTGATAAAATAATTTATTCCAAGAAGTTTCAGCCGAAGTTGTTACAATGGTGTCTTCAGATTTTAGGTATTGAACGTGCTGCGGATATTTAGCGAAAGCCTTTTGAAGTAAAAAAACATCATCGCCCGAAGCAATCGAATTATCACTTTCAAAACCATTCAGCTCTTTCAAGAATGCTTTCTGATACGCGAAGTTTGCGCCATTAGCCATAAATGCTTTGTTCAATCCAAAACTTCCAATTGTCGTTGCTTGCAAACTGATTAAGTCCATCTGCTGAAAGCGCTCTAAAAAGTCTTTCGCTTTTTCGTAAATAACCGGAGATGCAATCATCTTGACATCGTTTTTCTGAATATAATTATCATAAGTAGCAAAGGAATTTTGGTTCCATTTACAGTCCGCGTCTGTGGTTATGATCCATTCAAACTGCGCAATCGGAATTGCTCGGTTAATCGCGTCTTTCTTTGGAGAATTGCTCATCCTCACATTTTCGATCATTGTAGTCGCAATTGCGGTATTCTGCATTCGCCACTTATTGATGATGGAAGCAGAATTATCGGTCGAATCATCGTCCACAAAGATTATTTCGAATAATGAATATGAATATTTTATGTTTTCAAAACTTGTCAAAAGTTTAGAGAGATTTTCTGCTTCATTTCGCAACGGAACGACAACCGAAAATCTAGTTTTTACTTCAGAACTGTCAGATGTAAAAGTCTTTACTTTTTTGAAACCCAAACACAATCTGACAATGCTAAAAATATAGTAGCAAAAGTAAAGTCCGATTAACGTATAGATTACAATCATTTCAGTTTGAATTTCATTACATAATAACTTCCAATCACTACTGGCAAAACCACATTCAGAAACCACATAATTGTTGTTACTAATACAGGAATCCAATCACTGACGCCAAGTGGAGCAAAAAACAATAATGCAACACTTCCCTTAATTGCAAAGTCACACATCTGAAACGCTGGCAAGGACGAAGACAGAAAATAAACCGCAGTTATTGCAGCCATCATCGTAAAATACGGCAGATCGACTCCTAAAAGTACAAAGAGCAGTAAATTCTGGTGAGAGAATATCAGGTAACGTGAAATTGCCAATCCTATATTTTTACGATGAATTCTCTTGGGAATTGCATTTAGTTTTTCAAAAAGTTTCTGAAGCGAATAGCCTCGAATGGCAACTTTCTGTAAGCTAAATACCAATCCTGTTGTTATAGCTAGAATTCCCAAAGCTAATAACAACTGAGTGTTCGAAATGACTTTGGTAATTTGATTAAACCAAATCAATCCAGCAATTCCGAAGAGGATTGAGAGAATCATCTGAATTCCGTTGCAGACTAGATTTAGGAAAATGATTTCTTTAGTTTGAGTTTTTGGGTAGAATAAGGCTTTCCCTGCATATTCTCCAATTCCGTTTGGAGTAAATATCGATAGAGTTAGTGCAGCCAAAACTTGTTTGCTTGCTTCGCCAATCGAAATTTTCTTGATTGTCGAAATAAGTTTTTGCCACTTTATTATTTCGAGAAATCGGTTTAGAAAACTCAACAAAAGCAAGATAAAGATTGCAACCCAGCTGAAGTTGTTTTGAATCTTTTCTAGAAACAAACCACTTTTTACCGCTTCATCATTGGCGAGTTTATAGTAGATGAAATAAAATGCCGCCGCCACAACCAAAAGTTTGGCAACAACGGCCAAGAATTGTTTAGCTTTGTGAGAAATTTGAATCATTGCTGCAAAATAAAGAAATAAAATTGGTAAACGAGCGCATCATTTTGGGAATAGATCCTGGGACGACAATTATGGGTTTTGGAATTATAAAAGTGGTTCAGAAAAAGATGGAATTCGTTCAGCTCAACGAATTAATTTTAAGTAGATACGACGATCATTATCAGAAATTGCGAGTGATTTTTGAACGCACAATCGAACTTATCGAAACGCATCATCCAGACGAAATCGCGATTGAAGCTCCTTTTTTTGGAAAGAACGTGCAGTCAATGCTAAAGTTGGGAAGAGCGCAAGGGGTTGCAATGGCAGCGGGACTTTCAAGACAAATTCCCATTACCGAATATGAGCCGAAGAAAATTAAAATGGCAATTACTGGAAACGGAAATGCCTCCAAAGAACAGGTTGCCAAAATGCTTCAGCAGTTATTGGGATTAAAAACACTTCCTAAAAACTTAGATAGCACCGATGGTCTTGCGGCTGCAGTTTGTCATTTCTTTAATTCGGGTAAACCGACGGGCGAAAAAAGCTATACTGGCTGGGATGCTTTCGTAAAACAAAATGAAGACAAGGTTCGGAAATAAATTCGCAATCAAAATTCATTAAAACATTTCTTTCAACTCTACTAGATTCTATGGCTGGCATTTATATTCATATTCCTTTCTGCAAACAGGCGTGTCATTACTGCGATTTCCACTTTTCGACTTCTATGAAGTACAAAACAGAAATGGTTGAGGCATTAGCGGTAGAGATTACGATGCGTAAAAATGAATCTGCAGATGAGAAGATTGAAACGATTTATTTTGGAGGAGGAACGCCATCTGTTTTGACGAACGACGAAATCATTTTTCTGATTAATAAAGTTTATGCCGAATATGATGTTGTTGAAAATCCAGAAATTACACTCGAAGCCAATCCAGACGATTTAAGTCCTGAGCGAATTGTCGAACTGAGTAAAACTCCGATAAATAGATTGTCAATTGGGATTCAGTCATTTTTTGAAGAGGATTTAAAAATGATGAATCGTGCTCATAATGCCGAGGAAGCAACAAAATGTCTGGAAGCAGCGACAAAGTATTTTGATAATATTTCTATTGATCTTATTTACGGTATTCCGGGAATGTCATTGGAAAAATGGGAACAGAATATTGACAAAGCACTTTCGTTTGGAGTTCCACATATTTCCACGTACGCACTTACAGTTGAACCTCGAACTGCTTTATTTCGAATGATAAAAGAGGGAACCATTGAGGCGCCCAAAGATGAAGTTGCTCAGGAACACTTTGCTTTTTTAATGGACAAATTACGAGAACAAGGATTTATACATTACGAAATTTCGAATTTTGCCAAAGAAGGCTACTTCTCTCAGAATAATTCAAGCTATTGGTTGGGCAAGAAATATATCGGAATTGGGCCTTCGGCACATAGTTATGACGGAAAATCCCGCTCTTGGAATATTCCAAATAATATCAAGTACATCAAAGGAATTAATTCAAATCAAAGAGATTTTGAAGAAGAAATTCTTAGCAAGCAAGATCTTTACAACGAAACTATAATGACGGGATTGCGTACTATTTGGGGAATTTCACTTGAAACTATTCAAAATAATTTTGGAATCGATGTTTCGAATTATTTAAAAGATCGCTCTCAAAAATTCTGTGACGATGGTTTACTTGTTTTAGAAAATGGAATTCTCAAAACGACATCAAAAGGGAAATTTCTTAGCGACGGAATTGCGAGTGATCTTTTTCTTATTGAATAGCTACTTCTTTTTTTGATTTCTCCTATCTCTTTGATAACAATATTTCAGTTGAAAATGATTGCCTTAGCCCCGATTGTCGCGGAAATCCTGCAAGTGGCAAATGACATTGTGCACTACGAGGCAAGAGCGACCAACGGAAGCTCCTTGCAGCGTAATGTGCACAAGGAAATTGTGCTTGCAGATTGTAGAAGAAAGCGGGATTAAGCTCCAAAAACAAATCTTGATCAATAGCAGAATAGAAAAGTTGAAACTTTGATATAATTTTTATCTTTGGTAGGCAGTAATTCCGATAATTTTATGAAAGCACAGATTCGAAATTTTAGAATAGACTTGGCAAAACCGCTAGATATTTCCATTCCGATTACGGCTGATGGCGAAAATCCGATTGCGTGGTATATTGACGAGCCGAAAATTGAGCCTCAGGTTTTTGGGGAATGGGTAGGAAAAGTTTCGGAAGGAAGCAGTACGAATTTCAATAATATTTTCTTTAATCCGCACGGACATGGGACCCATAGCGAGTGTGTTGGGCATATTACGCGGGAATTTTATAGCATAAATAAGTGTCTGACTCAGTTTTTTTTTCTTGCTGAATTGCTGACAATTGAACCAGCAGAACGCGATGGAGATATGATTATTAGCAAAAAACAGCTGATGTTGGCGCTTGAAAAGTCCAATTCTCAAGATCATTTTGAAGATACAGAAGCTTTGATTATTAGAACACTTCCAAATTCGAAATCGAAAAAGCATAGGAATTATTCGAACACAAATCCGCCATATCTGACCGAAGATGCTGCGAATTTTTGTAAAAAGAGCGGCATAAAACATTTATTGGTGGACTTGCCGAGTGTGGATAAGGAGAAAGATGACGGGAAATTATTGGCTCACAAAGCGTTTTGGAATGTTACCGATGTTGAGAATTTGAATGCCGATGCGAGAATGGATGCGACAATTACGGAGATGATTTTTGTGAAAGATTTTATTGAAGACGGGACTTACGTGCTAAATTTGCAAATTGCCTCGTTCGAAAATGATGCGAGTCCGAGTAAGCCGATTTTGTATGCGATTGAGAATTTACATTATTAAAATTTGATGAATATTGAATCCTTATATGAGTATTGTGCGGCGTTGAAAGGGACTACTGAAGAGTTTCCTTTTGATTCGGAGACTTTGGCTTTTAAAGTAGGCGGAAAAATTTTCTGTTTGACTGGCCTTGATAGTTGGGAAAGTGGAAATCCTGCCATAAATTTGAAATGCAATCCTGAAAAAGCAATTGCACTTCGTCAGGAATATGAGGCGGTGGTGCCGGGATATCATATGAGTAAGGTGCATTGGAATACGGTTGCGATTAATCAAGATGCATCTGATGCGTTGGTTTTAGGATGGTTGAACGATTCCTATAATCTGGTTTTTGCCAGTTTGACAAAGAAGATTCAAAAGGAAATTGAGGATTTAGAGAAATAAAATAAATAGACATTAGATATGTTGGACAATTTAAAGAAGATATTAAACGAAGATCAGGATCCAAAAGCGATAGAGAAAATTAGTGCAAAGTTGGAAAGTTTGCTAATGAAATCTGAGGAAATAGGATATATTGCGGTTCAGAAAAAACCTGCGGTAACTATACTTCCGGACAGTATTGTAGTGACAAATAAGCGAATTATCTTGTGCCGACCAAAGAATTTAGGATTGTCAATGGAATTTCTAGATTATGATTGGGAAGATGTGAATGCTTCGTTTGTAAAAGAAGGTATTTTGGGTGCGGAATTCACATTTACCACCAAATCTGATATTACCCACACTATGGAATATCTGCCAAAGAATCAGGTTCGGAAATTATATACCTACGCAAAGGAGCGACTTGAAGAACTGAAAGCTCCAAAACCAAATTTAGCAACTGACGACCCAATTGAAGAGGAAATTAGCGTATTTGAACTTCCAATCGAGCAAGATGAAGTACAAACTGATTATGAAGCTGAAGAAATTGAGGAAGTAGAAGCAGAGGAAGTAACGAATTTTGCCGAAATTGTTCCGTCAACATCTTACGAAATCTACGAAGAGCCGAAAACTGAAACTGAAACTGCTGGCGAAAAACGTTTAACTGATTTATCTCAAGACGAACTTTTTGACAAGCTTCAGAATTATAAAAGACTTTTGGATAATGGACTTATTATGCAGGGGGAGTATGATAAATATAAGAAAGAGATATTGGCGTTGATGTAGAGCTTTTTTTACTTTATAAAAAAAACCCATTCTAATAAAGAATGGATTTTTTTGTTTAAATTATTTAGATTGCACAGTAATTGGTAAAGAATACTGCACTCTTACTAGCTTTCCGTCTATTTGTCCTGGAATCCATTTTGGTGAAAGACTTAGAACGCGAACAGCTTCTTGGCCTGTTCCATAGCCGATGTCACGTATTACCTCAATATTTGTCAAGCTTCCATCTTCTTCAACAATGAATGTAATAAAAATTTTTCCTTTAAGATCTTTAACATCGGGCATTCTGTAATTATTTCCTACAAAAGTATAGAAGGCCTGAACTCCTCCAGGAAATTCAGGTTTGGCTTCTGTAGCATTGTAAACCTTAATTTTTGATTTTACAACCTCTTTATTAGATTTTACTTGGCCAAAAGTGATAGAACTTCCGAAAATAAATAACGCTAAAAGCAAAGGTGCGACAATTGATTTTTTAATCAATTGAATGCTGGCTGAGGTGGTTTTTGTCATCATAATAAAACGTTTTTTAGTTTTTAAAAAAGAATTGAGATTGCTGGTTAAATA
>JBBSQV010000058.1:0-15856 GCA_038243675.1 Flavobacteriales bacterium | reverse complement strand
GTCGAAAATTCAGTTCCAGCCAAGAAAAAGGAAATAAGTTCGAATAAAATTGGAATAAAAAATACCGAAGATCGACTGGAAATCTTATATCCTAATAGGCATAAGTTGACGGTTGCTGAGACAGAAGAAATTTATATGGTAACTTTGACTATAGATTTGTAAATATGCCAATAAAAAAATGTCTTATTGTCGATGATGAGCCCGCTGCTCACTATGTACTTCTCAATTATATCAAGCAAACCCCACAACTAGAAGTAGTACATCAATGCCACAACGGAATCGAAGCGCTGAATTACTTGCGCTCAAATACAGTAGATTTGATGTTTTTGGACATTGATATGCCCGAAATTACTGGATTGGAATTACTATCAACACTAGCAGACCCGCCAACTACAATTCTCACAACTGCTTATTCTGAATTTGCATTGAAAAGCTACGATTATGGAGTTTTTGATTATTTACTAAAGCCAATTTATCTACCAAGATTTCTAAAATCTGTTGAGCGATTTTTAGCTTTAGAAAAGCAGGAGGAAAGCATTGAAAAGGAAGAAAGTAGTTTTTCCGTAAAAGTTGATGGAACCTTTGTCGATATTGAGTTTGAAGATGTTTTATTCGCGCAGAGCTATGGAAACTACGTCAAGATTTATTGCTTCAAAAGAATTTATGTCGCCTCCATCACAACTTCAGAATTAGAAAGTCTTTTGAATACAAGCAACTTCATGCGAATCCATAAATCCTATATTATTGCTTTGGACAAAATCAAGACAATTGATAAAAATCAGGTTCAAATTGGTGAAGAAACTATTCCGATTGGCATTACCTTCAAACGTGCTTTGAGCGACCGTTTGAAAACCGATTAGGTTAAATACAGAATGCTAAGTAATATAAAAATCGGTGATTTTTTCATCGTGAAAATCAGGTCGATTATCAATTTCTAATAAGGTATTTTCAATCATATGCGACATTGCATCGAGTGCTAAATCATTTGGCTGCAGCCCAAACGGATCTTCTAATTCATCAGCAATTGCTTCCAACGCGACAAAAGTGTAAGCGATAAAGACGATCGCAAATGGCGTCATCCAACCCAAAGTTTGTACGAAGCCAAAAGGAAGTAAAAAGCAGTAAATATAAACGGTGCGGTGTAGTAAAACACTATAAGTATATGGAATAGGCGTGCTTGCAATCCGTTCGCATCCACCAATTATATCAGAAATTTTATTAAAGTTTTCTTCAAAGGCTAATTGTTCAATCGCCGTAATTCGCTGTTCTTTTTTGGCTATTTTAACCTGCTCAGCCATCATTTGTAATAGCATTATTGGCTGAAATTGTGCGTTCTTAACTTTAGCGAAAGCATCATTGTCCAACAGTCTCATTAAATCCTCGTCTGAATTCGTAAAACGCAATTGATGACGCAGAGAATGAACCGTAGCAATTAAAATATTGATGAGGTTTGTGCGTTGCACTTTGTAGTCTTCAGAATCAATTAAGCTATAAGTTTGTCGGGCAATTGATCGAGTATCATTAAGAAGTGCGCCCCAAAGTTTACGTCCTTCCCACCATCTTTCGTAACTCGCATTATTTCTGAAACCTAAAAAGATTGCAAGTGCAACTCCAAAAAGCGTGAAAATTGTGGGATTGATATATAGATTGTATTCTAAAAAAAATGGTTGAAAATAAACAATGCTAGCGGCAAAAATAAATAGAATGCTCAGTCTAGGAAGTAGCTGCGGCAAAACAGAACCTTTCCATTCGAAAAGCATTATAAACCAATGTGCCTTTGTCTTAATTATCATTTATAAAGAATTTGTGCAAAAGTAACTATTTAAAATTCGACACTTATAAGATTAGCGCAGTTTAAGAAATCATTTTGACTGTATGACTTCAGAAGAAGTTGAGGCGTATTTGCTGTGTTAGCAACCAGTATTATGGATGATTTTCAGTAAATTTGTTACAAATCCCTCCCTTATGAGTTCTCACTTTTTCAACGAAAGTCCTTTTAAAACTGTTCTCTCTTTTCATAAACTTATAGAGCAACTTGAAGAGGTAAAAAAATCCTCAGTTGTTTATCGGGCAAAATATGCAAAAGGATTGCTGGAAGAGATTGCGAAAGTTCCTTCACTACAAACAGGTGTGGATGATTACAAAATCGTGGAAGAAAACAAGGAGCTGATTCGATATTTATTATCAGATTTATTTCCAACAGCGCTTACTACAAATGAAATTAAAGCGGTGACGATTCCCTTTCAGAATTTCACTTTCAATTATACGGAGCGATTTTCGAAAATTCTAAATGATGCAGGCGTAAACTTCGATATGAATATTCGGGATTTCTCGGAGGATGAATTTTATATTAACAATTGTTGTCTCATTCTTCAAATGTATTACAAGCAGAATATTGATTTTATTCGTCCATTTTTCTATGATATCCCCCGTAAAGATGGTATTATAAAACATTACAGAATATTATATAATGGTGATTTTCTTGAAATTATTCCCACAGAACAAGCTCTTAAATTAAGTCAAGAAGATATCGAAATATTAATTGATAATTATGACAATGTCGAAGTTTGGAAAGCAAAGTTTCCGCTGAATAGCTGGATAATGAAAGGTTTTGCAATTGTAAATCTTTTTGATGCTACCACAGAAAATGCAATTTCGAATTTAAAAACAAATTTACTTCGAACAGAAATAGCGCGACCATCATCAAATAGTATTATAGAAATAATCTTTAGATCACTTTTTCTAATTCCAAATTTAGAGATAGGATTTGTATTATATGATTCTGAGGCAAAATCGTTTGTGCGACCTTCTCACTACGGAAACTCAATCAAAAGTTTTATTTTGAGTGCAGGGCAGATGGTAGATTGCAATGATGGTTTGTTGGGTTGTGCTTTCCAAAATATGCTTGAGCAACAAACGCCGTTTGTAATTTCGAATGTTGCAAGTTTTGCCAGGGATGACAAGTCAGCAGCATTAGCAGCTCATTTACTAGATCAAAATATACAAAGTTGTGTTTTTGCGCCAGTAGTAAAAGGTGATAAAATTCTTGGTATTATTGAACTTATGTCATCTAATCTGAGAGCCCTAAATAGCATTAATGCTCACAATCTAGATTTGGTTATGCCGTTTCTGGTCGACACCTTGGAGCGTTATAGTTCAGATAAGAAAAATCAGATCGAAGCGATTATTCAACGAGAATACACCACAATACATCCGAGTGTCTACTGGAAATTCCAACAGGAATCAGAAAAATATTATCAGACTTTTGATCAAACAAAGGATTATATTTTTAAGGAAATAGTTTTTATAGATGTCTATCCTTTGTATGGGCAGATTGATGTGAAAAGTTCATCAGTTCATCGAAATGATACGATTCGACACGATTTAAAAAGGCAGTTGGCACTACTAATCAGCATTTTTAATAGTCAGAATGAAAGTTTCAAACTTCCCGTTCTTGAGCAACTTCATTTTCAACTTGAGTCGTATGCAGCCGAATTAGATTTTCCGCTTCACACCAGTACGGAACAAGATATTCAATCATTTATTGAATCAGAAATTCATCCGCTTTTGCGAAATTCCGAAAATAATTTTGATAGAATTTTAGTTCCAAGTTATTTAGAGAATTTAGAGCCACAGTCTGGAATTTATTACCACGAGCGCAAGAAATTCGATAATGCAATGTCCATTATCAATAAAAAGCTAAGTAATATTTTAGATAAAAAACAGCTTGAAGCACAACAGATTTTCCCGCACTATTACGAGCGATTCAAAACTGATGGCGTTGAACACACAATGTATATTGGTGCATCGATAGCGCCGAATTTAAGTTTTGATATTTTATATCTCTACAATTTAAGGTTATGGCAACTTCAGACCTTGTGCGAAATGGAATTGGAACACCATCATTTAAAAGCATCTTTGCCATACGATCTTGACGTAACTTCCTTAATACTTGTCTTTAGCACCCCAATTACAATTCGTTTTAGGATGGACGAAAAGCGTTTTGATATTGACTCGAGTTTTAATGTTCAGTACGAAATGCTTAAAAAACGAATTGATAAAGCGATTATAAAGGGTACCAAAGAAAGAATTGTTGAAAAAGAGAAGATAACGATCGTTTATTCCAATATAAAAGAAGAAAATGAATATCTCAATTACATCAAATATCTACAGTTTAAAGAAGTTTTAGAACCAACTCTTGAGAAATTTGATGTGGAAGAAACCCAAGGAGTCTCTGGTTTGAAAGCCCTTCGAATTAAGATTAAAAATGACCTGCAACAACCTCTGCATAAAATCGATTATGAGCAGTTAAGGGATGAGTTTTCTTAAAATGCATTTTGTGTAAAAGCCCATACAAAGAATAGGACAGAAATGATAATTGAGAACATAAAGAAGTTGTAAGTAATCCGAAGCAGCCTATATTTTTGCTCCAGCACAATTCCTAAATAGTACAAGTCTTTGATCATTGTGGAGTAGGTATAATCGCGATCTTTCAGCATTTCTTTCATTGCCCATTCATATTCTTCTACAGGCATTTTGTAGAAATTACCAAAGAAAAGTAGATTGACTTTTTTGTCCATAATATCTTCTCTAGAAAAGGACCCTTTTGTGACTTTTGGTCTTGTAGAAAGTATGGCAAATACAATGGTAATCACACTCGAAAGTAGCATTACCATAGTTGGAATAACCAAGTGCGCATTTTTTGGGCTGTCTAGCTTCGGAATTATTGTAGACAACGCGATGGAAATAATAACTGCATTTACCGAAAGTAAGATATTAGCTTTACTATCAGCAATGCCGCTCAAACGCGTGTGATTTGCAAGCGTTACTCGAAAGACAGTATCAATAGCGCGCTCGGATTTCTCACCACTTTCCTTTTTTTTCTTCTTTTTTTCCGGCTTAATTTCCAGAGTTTTATCTTGGGGGTCGTCAATATTTTCCAAATGTCTTTCTATTATTTTAATATTTTCTTTCTTAATTGGGGTCAAATATTCTTTACCGTAATCTGTATAAAAGACGTGAATGTTGTCGAGAAAATTAAGATTCTCTTCATTCCATTCGTAGTCAGAAAAAACAGTTTGCTCTGTATCTTTCCATTCCTTTCTTAAATTTTCGCAATTTATAAAGTAATTTGTGCTTGCTAAATTTATAAAATCAGCGTCTTTTATAATCTTCTGAAGAGTGGTTTTGGGAATAAAAGACTTTTCTGTTGCCGCAATAATATAATTTACTTCGGTAATAAAATCTTCAGATTTGTCATTTCCTTTCAGAAAATCTGAGGCAATTTTCATACTTCGATTTTCGTGGTTCTCACGCCCGTCAATGTATCCCGCATCGTGAAACCAAGCAGCTACGAGAAGCTTTTCTACTTGATCGTCGTCAAGGTTCATATCTGTAGAAATTGTTAAGCAAGCTGCCACAACTTCCTTTGTATGCTCGATGTTATGATAGGAATATAAAGGAGATAGATTATCTTTGAGTAATTGCGAAATATAATTTTCAGATTTTGATATGAGATTCATAATTTGATATATTTTACTAAAATATGAAATTGTTTTTATAGATGCATTTGACTTATACTATTATACCAAAATTATTTTTTGTCATTCTTTCATTATCGATAATTTCCTGCGCTACGCACGGTCCTCAATACGGTACGAACGTCAAAAATTCGTGGGCAAAAGTAGAAAGTGATACTTCGAAAGTCGCACATACCTTTTACCTTGTTGGCGATGCAGGAAATGCCGATGAACTTAACTCTCAAAAAGTTCTTTCTCTACTGCAAGAACGACTTAAGACTGCATCGAAATCTTCGACACTTATATTTTTAGGAGATAATATTTATCCCGCTGGATTTTCTGTCAATCAAGATTCGCTGCCAAAAGTAAAGTTAGAGAATCAGTTAAAAATAGCTAATGATTTTAAAGGAAACACTATTTTTATTCCTGGAAACCACGATTGGTATAGCGGAATTCCGGGTCTTGAAAAGCAAGCGGATTTTGTAACTACGTATCTAAAAGATAAAAAAGCTTTTCTTCCTAGAAAAAGCTGTCCTATAGAATTATTGAAATTGGAAAAGAGCGTAAGCTTAATTGCTATTGATAGTGAATGGTATTTGACAGATTGGGATAATCATCCTACTATAAATAAAGACTGTGAGATAAAAACTCGGGAGGATTTCTTTGATGAATTTGAATCTCTACTCAAGAAAAATCAGGATAAAACCGTTATTGTTGCACTCCATCATCCTTTAATGACAAATGGTACGCACGGTGGGCAGTTTTCAGTAGAAAAGCAATTATTTCCTTTAGAACAAAAAATTCCACTTCCAGTTCTTGGCTCCGTTATCAATATTTTACGGTCGACCTCTGGAGCTAGTCATCAAGACCTTCAAAGTAAAATTCACCGAAATTATTCGAATAGAATTCAAACTTTGTTGTCAAAATACAATAATATAGTTGTGGTTTCTGGTCACGATCACAATTTGCAATATTTAGAAAAAAATAATGTTAAGCAGATTATTAGCGGTTCTGGTTCGAAATCGCAGGGCGCAAAAGCAGTAGGCGACAACGACTTTTCTTACGGTAAGAATGGCTACGCTATTTTGGAAGTTTTAAAAAATGGAAAGTCACGTGTCAACTATTATGGTAAAGAAAATGACAAGGAAATGATGTTATTTAGTCAAGAAGTTCTTTCGCCACCAAATGATTTCGACCTTAAAAAATTGAAAAATGATTTTCCTTCTGAAATTTCGAGTAGTATTTATCCTAAGAAACTTACCAAGAAATCTGGCTTTTACAACTTTCTATTCGGCAAGCATTATCGAGAATATTATGGAACTGAAGTTACAGCAAATACAGTTTCGCTAGACACACTTTTTGGAGGATTAAAACCAACACAAGCGGGCGGTGGACATCAATCAAAATCATTAAGATTGGAGGATTCTGATGGAAAAGAGTACGTGATGCGCGCATTGAAAAAAAGTGCGACTCAATTTCTCCAAACCGTTGCTTTCAAAGATCAGTCGATAGCAGGAGATTTTGAAAATACTTTTGCAGAGGATTTTCTGTTAGATTTTTATACTACTTCGCATCCTTATACGCCATTTGCGGTTGGAAACCTGGCGGAATTTGTGGGCGTTGCGCATTCAAATCCAGAACTTTTCTATATTCCGAAACAGAGAGCACTTGCTAATTATAATACCAATTACGGAGATGAATTATATATGATTGAAGAGCGTGTAGCGGACATTCCCAATGATGATGATAATTCTACCGAAGCCTCAGACAATATTAGCACTACAGATTTACTTAAGAAACTGCATAAAGATGAAAAGTATAGCGTTGACGAGCAATCATATATCCGTGCCCGCTTATTTGATATGCTAATTGGAGATTGGGACAGACACGATGATCAATGGCGCTGGGCAGAACAAAAACAAGATGATTCAGTAGTTTACAAAGCAATTCCTCGCGATCGAGATCAGGCATTTTCAAAGTATGATGGTTTTGCGATTTGGTTTATTATGAATATCCCAGATTTGCGACATATGCAGACTTTTTCTAGTAAAATTAAAAATGTAAAATGGTTCAACCGCGAACCTTATCCGCTCGATTTGGCGTTGCTTAAAACTGCAACAAAAGAGGATTGGCTGGCTTCCGCCAAATATATACAGACGCATCTGAGTAACGAAAACATTGAAAAGTCATTTGATAATCTTCCAGCTGAAGTTCAGGACGAAACATTAAAAAAAATCATAGCGAACCTAAAGATTAGACGAAATGATTTGGCAAAATACGCAGCTGAATATTACGATGTTCTCCAAGAAACCGCAATTGTAGTTGGAACAAATAAGAAAGATAAGTTCATAATCAACAAAAAAGAAAATGGCGTTGTTACCGTAGAAGTTTTCCGTTTAAAAAGTGGTGGAGAGCAATTTCTCTACAAAAAAGATTTTTTGAGTGGCAAGACCAAGCATCTATGGATTTACGGATTGGAAGATGATGATGTATTTGAAGTCACAGGAACAGCAAAATCATCGATTAAAATCAAATTGATTGGTGGACAGAATCACGATTCCTATACAGTTGAAAATGGTCGGAAACTTAAGATTTACGATTTCAAAACCAAGAAAAACACCCTAGATGTTGACTCAAAAACCAAAAAAAATTTGGTGGATAATTACGATCAAAATTTATACTCATACAAAAAACCTCATTACAATTTCTTCACAGGAAATCCCACAATTGGCTATAACCCAGATGACAACGTCAAAGTAGGTTTCAGCGTGAATTATACGGTAAATAATTTTAAACAAAATCCGTACACTCAAAAACACTCTTTAAAAGGAAATTATTACTTCGGAACAGAAGGAGTGGAGCTAATTTACAAAGGATCTTTTCCAGAGCTTTTCGGAAAATGGGGAATGGATATCACCGGAATGTTTACAACTCCAAACTTCACGATGAACTACTTTGGATACGGAAATAAGACCGAAAATCAGGACGAGCAATTCGGAATGAATTACAACCGTGTACGCATACAGCAGTTAAAGGCGGGAGTAGCTTTTAAAAAAATCGGCCGCAATGGAAGTGAACTTTCTATCGAACCATTATTTGAGCAATTTGAAGTTGAAAAAACCACGGACAGATTTGTGAATATCCCCGAAATAATCAATCGAGAAGTATTCTTGAATCAGTATTTCGCATCTACAGCAATAAATTATAAATTCAAAAATCTAGATTTTGACGCGCTTCCAACATTGGGACTTGACTTTGGACTGAGCGGGACTTGGACAACGAATCTCGAAAACAGTAAGATGAATTTCCCGACTTTAGAAACAAGTTTAGCGCTATTTCATAAGTTAGATTCAAAAGGAAATGTAGTTTTAGGAACGAATTTCAAATACAAGAAAATCTTCAATTCAAATTATTTCTTTTATCAAGGAGCTTCAATTGGTGGAGATACAGACTTGCGAGGTTTTAGAAATGAACGGTTTTTGGGGAACAGCTACTTTGCACAAAGCACCGATGTTAGATTAACAATTGGTAAACTCCGACAAAGCATTGCTCCTCTTACTTACGGAATTCTAGGCGGATTTGATTACGGTCGAGTATGGATCGATGGACCCGATTCAGAGCAATGGCACCACGATTTTGGTGGTGGAATTTGGATCAACACCGTCAAAATATTTACCGCTAGGCTAACGGTCTTTAAAGCACCGCAAGAGATTGCAAGAGTTTCGTTCGGTTTGAATTTTACTTTTTAAGTTTGAATTTATAAACATTTCCACCTTCTTTTTTCTTTCTCTCATCCGCAATTATCAATGTAGAATCATCGAGAAATGTCACACCTTCCTTTTGCGAAAAGTGGTTTAACATGATCGTAGTTCTTTTGGCAGAAAGCAAATCTGCATCTTTCCAATCTGTAAAGACAATAATTTTGTCGTGAGCGAGAAGTACAATTTTTTGACCGTCAGGGCTAATTGCTGCTGAAGTTATAACACAATTACTGTAATTATTGCAAGTAACAAAGCTTCCTAAGAGTTTTGCTTCTTGCTTGCCAGACTTATTGGCAACTTTATATATCATACAACTGCCATCAAAGTTTTTACTTCGGTTTTTTGTAAATAAATAAAACGCACCATTTAATTCTACGAAACCTTCAACATCATAAAAGCGCTCTGTTTTCTTAGGAGGGAAACTGGTTTGTTCAGGATAGGAAAATTCGATTTTATAATCACTTTCAACTTCATCTAAGGCAAGCTTTTCGTTTCCTATTTTGTAAATAGCTAAATCCTGTCTATCATTATCATTATTGCCGAAATCTCCTATATAAATATTTCCGTTTTTGTCCTTTGTAATGTCTTCCCAATCTACATTCGTAGCATTTGTAACCTTGATAGTTTTGGTAAGTTTTCCATCCATATTCAACACCTGAATTTCATTACTATTGCCTCGATCCTGAATAGAATAAATCAAATTGTTAGTAGTATTGTAAGTAATTCCCGAAACTTCTTTTAGACTTTTAGGCAACTTAAATAAGATTTTAAAGTCACTCGAAGATTGCTGACAAGAGATAAGAATCATTGCGGCTAGTACAAAGGATAATTGCTTCATAGTAAATTTTTTACCTTTTCAAAAACCAAAAATTTAAATTTCTGGTAGTTGTTAATTCCTGTAAATTTAATAGTTTAAGAATTGAATTTTTCAAATACTTTATTAATTAGGACTAAATACACAGCTTTCAAAAAGTTTTTTGTCTTGCAACAATACTTATCTTTAAGAAATCTTATATTTATTAGCAAGAATTACTGGCATACAGTACATTTTTTTCTTGACAAGACTTTAATAACAAACATCAAAATAAGTTTATGGATAATGCGACATTAGGATTTGCAGACAAGTTTGAAGTAGCAATAATGGGCTATTGGAATAGTATTATTCACGCACTTCCCAGATTTGCAGTAGCATTAATTATACTAGTCATCGCATATTATTTGGCGGGTTATTTTTCCAGAATAATCAGAAGAAGATATATCGATAAAGATCACGATCCATTATTTGTTAATTTTCTTAGCAAAACTATCAAAGTCATTATTATTGTTATTGGGATAATTATTGCGATGAATGTTATTGGGCTAAGCGGAATCGCTAAAGGATTGCTTGCTGGTGCTGGGCTTGGAGCATTTATTTTTGGTTTTGCATTCAAGGATATCGCCGAGAATTTCCTGGCTGGAATGATTCTGGCGTTCAATCGCCCCTTCAGCCTAAATGATACGATTATGGTACGCGACTTTAGCGGACACGTGATTGCGCTTAATTTTAGAACAACTCATATCAAGACTTTTGACGAGAAAGATGTCTTTATTCCCAACTCGATCGTCATTAAAGAGCCACTTACAAATTTCACCCGCGATGGTAAAATCAGGCTAGATTTTGTGGTCGGTATCGCGTATGAAGACGATATTAACACCGCTCTCGAAATTATTGTTCGTACTATAAAACCCATAAAGGATCTCAAGGAAAATACTGAAGCCTTTGCTGTGGTTGAAGAGCTTGCCACAAGTACTGTGAATTTACGCGTCTATTTTTGGGCAAATACTTTGGATTATAAACGCGGTGTGCTTGAGATTAAGAGCGAAGTCATTAGCAAGGTCAAAGAGGTGCTCGTGGCAGACGGATTCTCATTGCCGGCGGACATTCAGGAATTCAAATTGTACGACAAGCAGGAGCCGTTGCCTATCAATATTCTGAATATTAAGGACGCACGTGCCCAGTAAAATTTCAATAATTTTTTAGAATTTAAATAAGAATTACGCTTTCGCGGAAAGAACTCTAGTAGAACCAATTCGTAAATTTAGAGCTAGGACGGTACTATCGAACCTATAGACAAAACCAAATAAATCCTGTTGAAAATATGAAGTTTAAGAAGTTTATTCGATTTTATTACAACAAAGTTATTGAGAGTATTGCATTCTATCCTGCAATTATTGCGGTAGGATTTTTATTGCTTTCTTGGATTATGTTGGAAATTGATTTTTCGGAAACTGGAAAAGCAATCAAATCGCAGTATAAATTGATTAGTCTTAAAGATGCCACCACAGCCAGAACAATTATTTCTACTGTAGCTGCGGCAATTATTTCGCTAACTGTATTTAGTTTTTCTATGGTTATGATTGTGCTCAATCAGGCGGCCTCACAAATGAGTAATCGGGTATTGAGTAGTATGATTGAAAATCGTTTTCAGCAAATGATTTTGGGTGTATATATTGGAACCATAGTCTACGCTTTGTTTTTGTTGAGTACTATTAGAGATATCGAAAGTGGCATTCTAGTTCCGGCATTAAGTATCTATCTGCTGGTTTTCTTGACCGTAATTGATATATTTCTCTTTATTTACTTTCTTGATTACGTCACTCAAACAGTTAAGTACGAGACAGTAATAGATCGTGTGCGCAGCCAAACAATGGAGATGATGGTAGAGGAATTTGTTGAGGTAGAGGATGAAACGGCTAGTTGGGAAAGTATGCCTTACGTTGAAATAAAAACGTTGAAATCTGGATATTTTCAAAGTTTTAATGAGTATGATTTACTGCGATTTGCTGACGAAAAGAACTTCTATATCTCCTTTGTACAGCAGCAAAGTAGTTATTTATTAAAAGATACTATTTTGATGAAAGTCTATTCTGAGAAGCCATTAGAAAAAGACGATTTACAATCTATTTCGGATGCGACAGATTTCTATTCAGGACAGCCTATCGATATAAACGCCGATTATGGTTTTAGACAATTAGCAGAAATATCGATGAAGGCACTAAGTCCAGGCATTAACGATCCTGGAACAGCAGTAATAAGTTTGCATTCCATTTTTGCTCTTTTAGCGTTTAGACTTAATTGCAAAATGCCATGCTTGAGAAAAGAAAAAGATGAGGTCGACAGAATCTTTATACCAACTTCAACTTTCTTGGACATTTTTGAAAAGTGCATACCTCCAATTTGGAATTATGGTAAGGAAGATCAATATATTCAAAATGAACTTTTGGGAATGCTACTTCAACTTAATGCAAAAGACAGCATTGGCCGCTATACAGCACATTTTGAAAAATGGATAGCAATTATTGAAAGCAAAATAAGTAATACAAGATTATAAAGTAAATATTTCTTTTGGTCTATAGTTTTTATTAGTATCTCATATTTCACGAAAACTTTATTTTCGATCATTTTTAATTTTTTGCTTCTTAATTTTTTCGATTATTTAGATCATTTCGATTTGTCCAATTTTTTATATTCCTAGTTTTTTTTGATCATTTCGATTATTTCATTATTTTGCTTTCCTTTAGCCCCGATGGTATTGGAAAGCAATCCTGCTAAACAAGGTAGTTTTTTGCTAAAATAGAAGAGCGACCAACGGAAGCTCCTTATATTTTTTTGCAAAAACACATTGTTTGCGGGATTCTTGGAATGAACAGCGGGAAATAGCTGCCAAAAAATAATTAGTAGAATAGAATTTTCTTCATAAGCAATACCAATCTTTAAATCTTTGAATTTTTCAATTTTTAAATCTTTCTTTTCGCTTTTCTTATCTCCTCAATCGCCACCAAATATTCTGGATCCTTGACGATATTGACATCGATGACCTCATCGGCGTTGTCCAGCAATTTTATACAGTCGAAACTTAGGTGCTGAAGTCGGACAGTTTTGCCAGCTTCTCTATATATTTTAGTAATATTATTTACTGCGTCGATTGCTGACATATCCGTAATTCGAGATTCTTTGAAGCTAATTACAACTTTTTCTGGATCCGTGTCGATTGTAAATTTCTCTGAAAAAGCCATCGTAGATCCGAAGAAAAGTGGGCCATAAATTTCGTAATGTTTTACGCCATCAGAGGCGATATGAGTCCGAGCACGGATTCTTTTTGCACTTTCCCACGCGAAAACCAGTGCTGAGATTATCACACCAATTAGGACAGCGAGCGCCAAATTATGTAGTAAAACTGTGATAACTGCCACAAGAATTCCGATAAATATATCGTGTCTTGGCATCTTGTTAATGATTTTAAAACTTGCCCATTCAAATGTTCCCAAAGCCACCATTATCATCACTCCAACAAGCGCGGCCATTGGTAATCTTCCGATGATAGGAGCTCCAAAAAGGATGATTAGCAAGATTGTTAATGCTGCAATAATCCCTGAAAGTCGTGCTCTCGATCCTGCCGAAAGATTGACCAGCGTTTGTGCAATCATTGGACAACCACCCATCCCGAAGAAGAATCCGTTGGCAATATTTGAGCTTCCTTGAGCAATACATTCTCTATTTCCGTTGCCACGAGTGCCGGTCATTTCATCAACAAGATTTAGGGTTAGCAAACCTTCGGTTAAACCAACTGCCGCGAAAATTAGCGAATATGGCAGTATAATTTTAAAAGCTTCGAGCGTAAATGGAATGTTGGGAATGTGAAATGGCGGAAAACCACCTTCGATTGAGGCGATGTCCTGAACAGTTTTGGTGTCGATATTAAAGACGATTACGACTAGAAACACGACTATAATTGCCACTAATGACGCTGGAATTTTCTTGGTAATTTTTGGGAATAATACTACTATTCCAATTGTAAGAGCGACAAGTCCTAGCATTATAAAGAGCGGTCCGCCTTGCAACCAAAAGCTTTCGCCTCCAGAAGTGAATTTAAATTGTTCTAGTTGCGACATAAAAATAATTACCGCTAGGCCGTTAACAAAACCGTACATTACGGGTTGGGGCACAAGTCTGATGAATTTGCTAAACTTAAAAAGTCCAATGAGAATCTGGATTACACCAGCAAGCGCGACGGCGGCAAAAACATATTCAAGTCCGTTGGATCTCATTAATGCAATTAAAACAACTACAGTTGCTCCAGCGCCGCCTGAAACCATTCCAGGTCTACCACCGAAAACCGCGGTGATTAATCCTGCAATAAATGCCGCATACAATCCAACAAGAGGGGGGAATCCTGCCAAAATCGCAAATGAAAGAGATTCGGGAATCATAGTCATTGCAACAGTTAAGCCGGCGAGAATCTCATTTCGGTAATTTATTTTTTGTGAAAAGTCGAAAAGGCTAAGTGCTTTCATATATTTTTAAGGAGTAGTTTTCAAACGCAAAAAAAATGCTTCTTAAATAATCTCCAAAAAGCGAGTTCGAATAAAATTGCTTTCGCTGTAATTGTAATAATTGAAAAATCAGCAACACAAAATCCGTTAGAAAAATCAGATTTTTTGGCGGTGGGCAAAACTACAAATTTTATTGTTCGTAGCATCTTTGAACGTTTAGAAGGGGAAAATTCACTCCTGCCACACAAGAAATGGGAGTGCGAACTTGTCTTCTTTTTCCGATTACAAAACGATTTTTTGTTTGGCTTACTTTGTCTTTTTGACTACTGTTGCCACTACAGATTTTTTGTAAATCTCCACATTGCTGACCGATAGTCGTTGGCTAAGCCAATTTTTAAAACGCTCGCTATCTGTTGTTTTTAATGGTTCCTTTGCTTCGTAAAGAACTGCTGTAACAGCAATTGTACTATCTTTTACATTTCGCATATCGTGGTGTGAAATCGACAAAGAAGTTATTTCGGGGAAAATCGCATTTGCTTCTTTTAGTAATTTGGAGTTGTCATAATTATATTTTGAAAGTTGTTTTTCGAGCTGCGCAATTTTCACATCCTTCTGACTCATTTCGTTTGTACTACTTTTTATCTGATTCATAATATCACCTTTAAGAGCTGATAAGCGGTCGGTAGTATCTTGGCGAATTAGCAAATTTGTACCTTGCAGATATTCGTAAGTATCAATAACGCTGTCGAGTTTGCCAAGTTCATTCGCGGAGAATGTCTTTGTAAGACACGCAAGTTCCAGCTTTTTCTTTCCTTTCTCGACCACACTTTTCTTGTAAATTACAGTATAGCCCTTATTGGTAAATTCTTTTTCGACAAAAAGTTCTGTATTTTTTTTGAATTGCTGTTCGATAAATAAAGAGTACGCCAAGTAAGAGCTCGGAATTAGCATTGCGATAATTACAATCGTAATAATTACACGTACTTGTTTTTGTTGCTTTTCGTCTACCTGTTTTTTTGGCGCGTATTTTAGATATTTGATAATTAAGAAAGTTGCAAGACCAATAAAAACGCAGTTGATTGTATATAGATAGATGGCGCCGAAAAAGAATGTCCATTGACCAGTTGCTAGTCCATAACCAGCAGTACAAAGAGGTGGCATCAATGCCGTTGCGATTGCCACACCTGGAATTGGATTTCCTTTTTCGGTTCTCGTAACTGCAATTGCTCCGACAATTCCACCGAAAAAAGCAATTAGAATATC
>JBBSQV010000057.1:0-16353 GCA_038243675.1 Flavobacteriales bacterium | reverse complement strand
TCAGAATTACTTTTCATCTACTTATGTGTAAAATATTCACATAAATATAAGAAATAACTTACAAATAAACAAGTCTTAAAGGCTTTATTTATTATAAATCAGCACATTAAGTCCTTAACTTAATGACATTGAGGTCAGGCTGTCCATTATATCTTTGCTGCCAGAAATTTCGGTTTCAATTTAGAAATAATTTGTTGGCAGCAAAGGATGCCATTTCCATCCTTTGCGCGGGCTGAAGTTTTCGGAAGGAGTAAAGTGTCTTATGCCTTCGTAAACTAAATAACTTAAGATTGAATAGCACATTTCATTCTTTAAGTTTTACTAAAAATTGTGGACGGCCAATCAGATGCGATTGCTTCGTTCCTCGCAATGACACCGCTGTTATTATTGTTACGTTCTTCATTTGCAAGAAGTTAGGCACGTCATTGCGAGCGCAGCGCGGCAATCGCATCTGAATGTCACGCTTGTGAAGCTAACACAATTTTTTTCGAATTTATTTTATCTTTGATGCAACGAATAATGCAAATTCAAAATGAAGCCAGGATTTGTTTACATAATCACCAATAAATACAACACTGTAGTTTATACGGGAGTTACTTCAAACTTGCCGCAGAGAATTTTGGACCATATTCATAAAAGAAATCAACAGTCCTTCTCAGCCAGATATTATCTGAATAAATTAGTTTACTACGAGCAATTCCAAATGATTGGAGATGCAATAGGAAGAGAGAAGCAAATAAAAGCTGCTTCAAGAGCTTACAAAAATACTTTGGTTAATTCTATCAATCCAAAGTGGGAGGATTTGTTTGAGAAAATAAAGGATATTATGACGATGTGAGTAAATACTGAGAAGCGTGAATAGCATTTTGGTCTTCTATGGACTTAAACAGCATAAGGTCGGCCAATCTGATGCGATTGCTTCGTTCCTCGCAATGACGCCATTGGTGTGGTCTTGTGGTTGAAGAAAGTCAAGTACCTCGTTGCGAGCGCAGCGCGGCAATCGCATCTGTATATCATTTATGTGACGTATATCACAATATATTTTTTGGATTTATCTTTGATGCAACGAATAATTCAAATTCAAAATGAAGCCATAATTATAATCCCAATCCCCCTAGCCCTGATGGGAACGGCATCCTTTGCCTTTTTTTTCTTTAGAAAAAGTCAAAGATACAGTGGACAGCAGGAGAAAGCTCCCAAAAATAATTATCATTGACCTAATTCGCTTTTAAAAAATCCTCTTTAAATTATTTCTCAAACACAAATTCCTGTCGTTGCACTTGTGTCTTTCCACAAACAGCATCAAACTCTTCCACAGATTTAAACTGCAATTGCTCTACAATTTTAAATTCGTAAAACACCGTAAAAGTATCATTCTTGAAAGGCCAAGGATCTACCGAAATCACATTTTCGGACTTATAAAAAGTCTGGTTGATAACGCCATCAGGACTTTCAGAAATTTCCATCTTCCTGCCTTCGGGCTGAATTTTATCCATACAAATAAGTAACGAAAACGCATCGCACCATTCGACAAATCGGTACAAATGCTCGGCGTATTTGCTATCAATATCCAAATGTTTCAAAATGTCTTTACGGTTTTTTCCCTGCGCTTTCAAAAAGGCGTTTAAGTCCTTGTCAGGACCACCTTTCTTAGAGTCAAAAATAAAACCGATGTGCATAGAAGTTAACAAAGCATTGATCTGACTTTTGGAAGTTGCCGTTTCCATAACATTCAATTGCTGTTCTAGGTCGGTAGTATTTGAGTCATCATCTACCAAAAAATGTCGCGGAGCACCAGCATCTGTAAGGTTTTTGTTTGCCATAGTTTCGACAATGCCATCATCATGTTCGGCAATGGCAATGAGCGTCGGAACCATTATTTCGTTAGGCAAATCAATATCAAATTGATACGCCAACATCGCAGCAAGCAATCCGTGTGAGCGCTGCGTGATAATTTTCCAACCTTTGGTATGTGAAGCAACAATCATAGAATAATGGTTTTTGAAGGTAATAATTCGGATAATTAATCTCGCGAATAGTTCAAATATAGCAAAAGTATGTCAGGCTTCATCGGTTGATTTTTTACATAATTTGAAGATAAGAATTTTATTTTAGTTGTTTTTTGGCTTAATCATCAGTAGATAATGCTTTCCGACTAAAGTTTTTCTTTTGCAATAGTAGAGAGCGTACTTATTTACTTTTGATTGCTTACGCTCGCAAAGATTCTTAATCAAATTATGATAGTTTAAGTAGATAATACCGAGCTTTTTTTGAGAAAAGTATATAATATATTAGCCTTGCAATTAATGTCAATCATCCACGCAAACTGAACAACCTTTAAAATTTATCCTGTCAATATCGTATAAATCTCTACTCTAAAAATATGAAACACATCAAATTTTTTTTTTTCTACTATTCACTTATTTTTCATTTGCTCAGAAAATTGTTGGATTAGGAGGTTTCGGACTTTATTTGGATAATACTTTTGAGAACAATAGCTACTTTTCTGCAAATTTAGGTTTGGAATACAGTCTTACCACCTACCTAAAACCAGAGGTGAAAGTTGAATATTTCTTAGGTTCTTTACCCGAATTATCTACTTTCAATGTTGAGTTTGTTGAAACGGAACTTTTAAATAGAAATGTTTCTGCCGTTACTTTCAGCATTTCTCCCAAAATCAACCTGAGTGGAAGAGAAGAAATGTTACAAGTCCAAATTATTCCGATGTACAATTTAACGAGGTCTTTGCCAATGCGACTATTTTTAGCTTGGATTCTGCTCAAAATCTATATGTAAAAACCGAAGAAGAAAGCATCAAGGAAATTCAGCAATCTTGGGAATTGGTCTAGGAGTACTTTTAAAGATCAACAGCGATACTTATCAAGCAGTTGCGTTCGAAATAAATTACAACAATATCGATTTGGGAAATGCCTTTACCAAAATGGATTTTAATAAAGATGCCTTCCATACAAATCCAGCATTAGGTTTTCGAATCAAGTATTATTTTGGATTTACAAAAAAGAAGAATTGATGCGAAGCTGTCAGGCTTCAGCAATCATTTATTTTAGCTTTTGAAAGGTGGGTTTGGTACGATTAAGTTGTCTTCTTTGATTTAAGATAAAGAAAATTCTAATTTAGCTTTTCGCTGACGGCTGCCAGTTATTAGCTTTGATTGAAAGTTTTAACAAGATTACATTTCGTCTTTTACGACTGGAGATAAGATTATTCTATTTTAGCTTTTCGCTAACAGCTAACGGCAGTGTGTCTAAAAACCTCCATTATAATTTTTCTTATTTGGCCTCTTAACTTTGAAAAGTCTCAAATATTCAATTTTCAGAAACTCAATTTAGGTTTTTAGACAGTTTGACGGCTAACAGCTAACAGCTAAAGGATAACAGCTAGCAGCTAACAGCCAATAGCTATTTGGAGTGAGCAGCCTGGCCGGAAGCCAAACGAAAACTTTCTACTCTAATACAACATGCTGGCGAAGGTCTCGCCCCGATAAAAAAATAACAAATCATGGATAGTAGTCAAACTTTAGTTACTAAACCAATTTAATAAAAACAACATTCTTTTACTTATCAATCTATTTCAAAAAAAAACACCCCTCATAATGATATGAAGGGTGCTCTTTTGGTATAACTTTTTTATATACTATCTGTAGATATCACTTCCACGATTGTCTCTCCAATTTTGCTCTAGGTAGTTTGCGTCGTCATCATTTCTAGGATGAACACCCATTACAACGTTTCCGTCATTAATTCCAGACTCATAAATCTTAGCACGATCTTCTGGAATTCCAGAACCTACAAGTGCTCCAACTAATCCTCCTGCAATTCCACCTGCTCCAGCTCCCGCTAGTCCTGCAGCGATAGGTCCTGCTATAATTAATCCTAATCCTGGAATTACTACACTCGTTCCGATTGCAGCAATAACTCCCACAATTGCACCAAGTGTACCACCAATCGCAGATCCTGTACCAGCACTTTCAGCCGCTTTAGTACCAAGTTCTGAAGTATCATCTTTATCAGAATAATGTTTATTACGAGTCTCGTCTGACATTATCAAGTTGATATCATCTTTCGAATATCCGCGTTCATGCAAAGCATTATATGCTTTTTCTGTACTTTCGCGATCAGAGAACATTCCTGTTAACATTGTTCCTTTATTGTAATTTCCGCCGTGATCATTTTCCATAATAAATTTTAGTTTAGTAGTGAATTTATTTTCACAATTGTAAAGTTGGGTTAAATCATCCTGCAATGTCTTACATAATTCGCCAAAAATCTTTCAGAATTATCCGAAGGTAGCCATTATGGTTATCACAGACGTTTTAGGACGTCTCAGATGCATCTAATTTATGCATTTTATAGAAGTTACAACATCATATCCCAATATGAAGTGGCAAAAATTTAATTATTAGGGCGCAACCTTCGACAGAGCTTTTATTTATAAAGTAGACATTGACATTTGGATCAGGTCACGCTCTCCGCTATATGTTTGCCGCCAGAAATTATAGTTTTCAATCTATGAATTACTGTTTTGGCAGCAAAGGATGCCGCTGCGATCCTTTGCGTGTGCTTAAAGTTTCATAAGAAACGAATTAATGATTAGCGTGGCAATTATCTTCGAATGGCTTGCAGTTTTTTGATGCTGGTTTAAATAAATACTAGAAAATCCTCGAATATTGAAGCAAGATTCAGAGTATAAAGCATTAAGTGCTTTGGAAGAAATATAATTTTGTGAATGGCGCTTTAGCGTGTCACGAAGCTTTTTTGGCGGCGACTAGAAATTTTCTAAAACATTCAAATGTGGTGATTATCACTCAGCCTGCATTTGAAGCAGATGTTTTGAAATAGGCTCCTTATAAAGGAACGACGGTTGGATTGAATTAATAGGTAAAGAGTTCGAATGCTACTACATTTATTATTGAGAATTTATAATGAATGTAGCAAGTTGTTGTAGAAAAAAATCTAATTACAGCGCCAAGTGCCTAAGACAATACTTTTGCTTGCACGTAATGTGCTTTAACGAATGTAAACACATTGAAAAAACTTTACAACATTATTGTCAAAATGGCGCCAGAGATAGTTATTAAAACGAATATTCAAAAAGAGCTTTGCTACCACTCGAAACTATGATGACTTTTTATTCTAAATTCTTTAACCTATTGCTTCAGAATCAATTTCGAAACTTTACAGAATTTCCATAGAACTTTTTGATCGTTCAGAAATCGGAGCGGAGAACTTCGGAAGACATGGAGTCTAGTCACTAATTTGAAATGAAAACTGTAAGGCTATAAATCAGAATGCTGTATAAATTGCTGAAGCCGAGCTGCTGTTGATGCTTAAAACTGTATTCCTAAAAAACGTAAAAAACGCAGTCAATAATTTAGCGAAAGCGAAAAAACAAATCCAAAATTGAGTTTCAGTACTCGAGAAACCTTATTTATTCAAAGTCTTATACATCATAGCAGCAGAAATATTTTCAGCCCTTTGTTTGATTTCTGTAGCTGTCGTGCCTTTAAATAAACTATCAACAGTCTCGCTAAACAATACCATCCACCGAATAAAATGTGCCTCGTTAAGCGGAAAATGTGCGTTCAACTCTTTGTGTTTTAACATTGGATTTCCGCTGTAATCGCCAGAGTGAAAAATAATATTCTGCCAGAAAGCATACATTTTGGGTAAATGAGTTTCCCAATTGACCATAGCCACCTCTGTAAAGAGAAATCCTATGCGCTCATCAGTTTTGATGCGCTCATAAAATGTGTCTACTAGTAGCTTGATATCATCATTAATTTTAATATCTGTCTTCACTTTCTGGCGAATTATTGGTTATAGATCTTTGTGTTTAAATTTTACTAGCGAAATGATATATGGGATAAAAATCCACAGACATAGCAGTAAAAATGAAATAGCCAATCCAACTGTTGTCCCGAAGAAATCCTTGAAAATGGCACCTGTATACCCCATCATTGTCGATACATCTAAGTGCAGCAAAATCTGAATTCTAGCCAAATCTATTGGACTTAAAGCCGTAATTGCAACCATCGCATGCTCAATTGGATAATCTGATAATTGAAATAGTAAGAACAGTACAATACCATCAAAAATGAGGGCAAAGTAGAGCCAAGTCATAATTGCAATTCCGATTCCTTTAGCTTTATCGCGAGTAATAATTGAGCATAAGAAAGCTAGTGCAATAAAAATTGTAGATATCAAACAGCCGACAATCATCATCATAAAACCACTGGTATCTGGAGCATAAACCAGCAGGGGAATTCCAGCTCCAACCAGAAATGCCGCTATCATTGCTAGCGATAGTGCAATAAATAAACTACTCCAAATCTTCTTTCTCTGAATAGGTTGACTCAACAAAAGCTCAATAAATTCAGCACTATTGTATAAATAAATCGTTCCAAAAAGAATAGAAACCAGTGGAACTGTAAATAGAATAATATTGAGAATTGTCAACATACCTTTTGCCGAATTATCTTCAAGAGCAAATGATGTCCATGACAATATCGCCAAAATAAGAGTGTAAGCAAGTACAATTTTATTTTTGAAAATATCTCCGAGGATAATTTTTACGATACGATTCATTTTTTATTGTTTTTTAGAATTTGAGCGATGGCTTTAGAAATCTTTTGTTCGTTTGTCTCCTTTTGAAGTTCGTCAATTTTCTTATGAAAATATACTTGACCATCTTGCATAAAAACAATTTCGGTAATAAGATCGTCGAGCTCGCTTAATAGGTGAGAAGTGATCAGGATTAATTTTCCTTGTTCTTTCTCTTTTATGATTTTTTCTTTCAGAATTTCTGATGCCAAAGGATCTAGACCCGCCGTAGGTTCATCAAGAATTAAAATATCTGGATTAAATAAGAAAGCGAGGGTAGCACTCACTTTCTGAGTGGTCCCTCCAGATAAAGTATGCATCTTCTTGTCAAACATGCGTTCTAATTCGAAAAGCCCTACTAAATCTTGATCTGCAACAGCAGTGGAATTTCGTATTTTCTTAATCATATCGATAATCTGACCTATGCTCATATTATCTGGATATTTACCGATTTGCGGCATATATCCTATTTTATTCCGGTATTCAAATTCGTTTTTTATTGGTTTACCAAGGCACTCAATTTCGCCTGAATCGGGAATAACCATTCCAAGAATTGTCTTAATTAGTGTGGTTTTTCCGCAACCATTTGGTCCAATTAAAGCAATACATTCTCCTTTTTGGAATTCTAGATTTATATTGTTTAGAACTTGTAATTTTCCAAACTTTTTATTTAAATTTTTTATTTTGATCATAGTGATAAAGACTTCATTAATGGGGTGTTGTCGATAAAATTGTCAGGTGTAATACTCGGAAGTACTTTTTCGGATTTGTCCAAAAGAGTAATCATAAAACTTCTGTAGAGCAGCATTGTTGAGGGAGTATTTTCTACCAATACAGCAAAAAGACTCAGTGGGCGGTACGGAACATCGCCTATACCATCCTTATTTAAATCGTAGCCTTCATACTTATCCCAATAATTACTGTCGAAAGTATTCATTACAAGGCTACCATTTGTAGCCATATCAAAAGTATTTCCCTTAAAATTATTGCTGACGATTTCGTTATCCATACTATTTGCCTGCATCTTGAATGCCCAGCCATTGTTAATAAACTGATTCTTTTCTATCTTAATTCTGTTGGAACCCTCGGAGTAAATAGCAACTGTATTATCTATAAATCTATTATTAAACAAGTAACTATCGGTAATATCTTTGAGGAGCAAGCCATAAGTGGATGCACCATGATTTTGCTCGAAAGTATTATTAAACATTTTAACGTTTTTTGTATACATCACGGCAATTCCGGCTCCATTATTTCTAAAAACATTGCCTATATAAGCGTCGCTGTGCGAAAACATAAAATGAAGTCCGTAGCGTCTATTGTTATTGCTGATATTTCGCCAAACGATAGAATCATAGACAAATTCAAAATAAACACCGTCTCTATGACCTTCAATTGTATTTCCGATAATTTGAATATTATTGCTTTTCCAACAGTGTATTCCATTACCAGATTTTGATTCATCTGTTTCGTATGCTTTAATTTGATTGTTTTTTACAACACAATTTTGACTGTTTTGTAGGTAAATTCCAAAAAAATTATCATCGAGTATATTGTTTTGAATTATGACATGAGATTTGTTGTAAACTTTTACAGCGCAAGGATCAGTAAGGGTTGCGGATGAGGATCTTATGATTTTGAAACCATCAACCACTACGCTATCGTGTTTTATTGATATGATTTCGTGTTTCTTTTCTCCATCTAATGTTGGATGATTTACTCCAACAAAAACTATTTTCTTATCAATTAGAATATTTCCCTCTCTATAAACGCCACCATGTACCTTCACCGTATCGCCCGACTTTGCGGCGGATAAACCTTCTTTTATTGTTTTAATCGGAAATTTTCCACCCACGTTTATTACCTGAGCCTGTGTAGATACAACAGTTATTAAAAGCAGTAAACTTATTAGAAATTTCATTTTAAATTATTTTGATGTGAGATTGTTTTGGATTATCTCGCTTTCGCTAATTGGCCAAAACTTCATTCCATGTCGCTGGCTGCGACTGAAACTCTGATGCGAATTTAGCAGCATCTTCTTCTGATTTTGTTGCAATAATATTTCCATGCATCGGACTATTTATTGAGCCGCCCATACTATAAAAAGCTGTGGTAGCATCAATAAGATTGTTGTCATCTGAAAAATCGTGGATATAATAATTTTTCACTTCGGTTGTGGGATTGTCTTTCAAATATTTTTTGAGGCAAAAAACATCATCAAATTTATAAACTCTGCCTTTTGCAGTAATTATTTCCGAACCAAATTTACCGTCTGCAATCTGCATTTTGCATGAACTGCAATCATCACTATTTAGTACAATTGCTTCTGGTCCTTTACTGTTGCAAGAAATAAAGAAACCTACAATAAGAATATAAAGTGGTTTTTTCATATTTACGATTTTTTTCGATTTTTAAATTTTGTGATCATATCATACTCCATCACAACTGCAGCGCCTACAAGCATGATAGCTGCGGCAAGCATGTAACCGCCGACATCTGGTATAGAATAAGCTCC
This sequence comes from Flavobacteriales bacterium, assembly GCA_038243675.1. Lineage (GTDB taxonomy): Bacteria > Bacteroidota > Bacteroidia > Flavobacteriales > Flavobacteriaceae > Flavobacterium. The sequence goes on along the minus strand of JBBSQV010000057.1, from coordinate 7,218 downwards.
AAAGTTTAGTAATTGTTTGTATCCCAAAACTGGTGGCTGGTACGCCATACCTGGGACAATAATAGCTGCGTTAGGGTCAAGATTGTGTCCGTAATTATAATTCCATCGGTAAAAATCAATTCCTGATAGTGCGATGAAAGCTACAAGTGTAAAGAAAAATATCTTGATGGCTTTACGACTGTTTAAGAATATAAGTGCCAACGCAATTAATGCAAAAGCACTAAAAACATATGGAAGAACCTTAAATTCTACAAAGTTCTCTGTGTGCAAAGTTGCCATCCCAATGTAATGATTTAGACCATTGATGATATCAACATTTCCGCCGATTTTATTGGCGTGAAGTTGCAATAAAAGTCCTTCTGGGTATTGAGGAGCGCTCAGTTCTATTCGCCATAGCGGCACAAAAAGAGATGCTACAAATAAAACTGCTACTAAGAACAGTAAAATTTTTGATGATATTGATAATGGAGAATTTGTCATATTTTAAATTTTAAAAAGGGAGTGTTGTAAAACACTCCCTTTAATTAAAAATTTTATTTAATATCTTCTGCCGAAGTGTTTTTTCCCAAACTGTATGTTATCGGAACATTACTATTAGCTGGAGAAACTCTCATATATCCCGACATTTCTTGGTGAAGTGCACTACAAAAATCTGTACAGTAGAAGGGAACTATTCCCACTTTTGTTGCTTTATAGTGTAATGTTGCAGTCTCGCCTGGCATTACAAGTAGTTCTGCAGTCGGAGCGTTTTTAATCGCAAATCCGTGTGGCACATCCCAATCTTGTTCTTGATTTGTTAGGTGAAAGTATACATCATCACCCACTTTTACTCCTTCTATATTATCTGGAGAGAAGTGTGAGCGAATCATCGTCATATAAACATGTACTTTGTTTCCTTCACGCACTACCCTAGATTCTTTTTCACCTTTTGTAACTCGTGGATGCTTATTTTTATTTATATCATAAAACTTTAATTGTCCGTTATTTCTGATAATATCTGCTGGAACAGCCTGAGCGTAGTGAGGTTCACCAATAGTTGGATAATCTAACAATAGTTTCATTTTTTCACCAGAGATATCATAAATCTGTGCACTTTGCGTAAGTTCTGGTCCAGTTGGCAAATATCTATCTTTTGTAATTTTGTTGTAAGCAATAACATATTTACCATATGGTTTTTTAGTATCTCCTCCAGGAATCAAAAGGTGTCCAGTAGAGTAGTATGTAGGAACTCTATCAATAATTTCTAGAGTTTCAATGTTCCATTTTACTAATTCAGATGATACGAAGAAACTTGTAATAGCATTTCCTCTGCCGTCAAATTCTGTGTGCAATGGTCCTAATCCTGGTTTCTTAACTTCTCCGTGCAATACAGATTCATATTTCAAAACTGGGAAACCGTGATAATCAGCAATAAAGTCTTTATTTTTTATAGCTTTTATCATTTTTGTAAAGCTAAAAACAGGTAATAAAGACGCAAGTTTACCAGATCCAACGATATATTCTCCAGAAGGATCTACAGATACACCATGAGGAGATTTTGGACAAGGTATCATATAACAGATTTCTTTAAGAGCCGCAGCATCTAGTACAAGAACTTTAGTTTTGATAGTTGACGTAGCAGTGTGAGTTTCGTCATCCCATTTATTATGAGCGTAACGTACATTTTCAATTGTACCTTTTCCTGCTTTCACATATTCTTCAGCTTTTTTCCAGTTGACAGCCATGATAAAATCTTTGTCATTTTTCGAAGCATTTACCTCAAGTAGCGTGTGAGCTAATTCAGTGTTATAGCAAGAGAAGAAAAACCATCCGTGAGATTTCCCTTTTCCTGAACGAGAAAGGTCAAAACTTACTCCAGGTAATCTTAACTGAAATGCGATGTCCATTTCACCTGATTCTTTATCTACTGTGATAAAACTAATGTGAGATTTAAAATTCTTTTTATAAGTATTAATAGGAACATCCCCTTGCTCATAATCGCCTGGAACCGCAAAACGTGTTCCTGCAACTACATATTCTGTGTTTTCTGTAATAAATGGAGAAGAGTGATTTCCTGAAGCATTAGGCAGTTCAAGAATTTCAGCAGTTTTAAAGCGCTGTAAATCAACTCTAGCAACTCTAGGCGTATTATTAGCATTTGCAAAAATCCAACGTCCGTCAGCCATACCATCTGTCTGAGATAATTGAAGGTGATGCTGATCATCCCAAGGAATAAAACCTGCTGATGTATTTAGCATCGGTTTTGTCTCTTCGCTAAATCCCCATCCACTTTCTGGATCTACAGAAAATATAGGAATAACTTTTAGCAATCTTGCGCTTGGAAGACCGTAAATACTCATTTGACCACTGAAACCTCCCGAAACAAAGTTGTACAACTCGTCATATTTTCCAGGAGCGACATATACTTTACTAGCAGCGTCTCCACCAACCGCATCACTAGTGTTTTTTGGCTTGCATGAGGTCAACAATGAACCTACGATTACAAGCATAGCAAGGGCACTATAAAATTTTGTTTTCATTTTATAACAATTTAATTTAAGATATTTCTGTGATTTTTAAGACTACTTCGTCGCGTCGATCTCACGCATATACTCAAGTATACTGCGGGCTTCGTCACCTTGCAAAGATTGGTTTGGCATACGAACTAGACATAATTCCAGCTGCGCTTGCAATTCTGGATCCTTGTCAATCATTGGGTCAGGATTTGTAATAAAGTTCATAATCCAAGCTGGCGTTCTGCGTTCAGTTACACCTGCCCATCCTGGACCTACAAGTCTTTCGTCAGTTGCTTTATGGCAAGACATACATTTTACACCAGCAACTTCTTCCCCGTGTTTTGCCATTTTAGCGTCTATTCCAGTTCCTAAGTCAACTTCTTTATAATCTCCTTCTCCGCGATTTGGATCATAAGTGGAAGCATCTGCACCTTGTTCTGTAGTTGTAACTGAATCTGTAGTTTTTTCTTTTTTGTCGCCACATGATGCAAACATAAAGGCGATTGCGATTAATAAAGATAAGTTTTTCATAGTATGGTTTGTTTATTATTATAGTACAAAGTAACAATTAATAATAAAAGTAAAGTATGATATTGGTCATACTTTAATTTATTAATCTAAAATTTCAAATAAGTGTCTTATAGTTGTTTAAAGCCACCTAATTATCGAAAATAATTGAGAAAACAATATCTGCAGCTAAGAGGTAATTCCGCTCCAAAAAGTAAATTTAGATGTTGAATTTTAGGTTTAAAAATATATTTCGACCCATCCTCGGAATATTATTCCAATCACTATAAGTAGAGTAGAAGGTATCCAAAACATTTTCGGCACCCAATTTTGCAGTTAGATTGGTTTTCTCGAAAGTAAAAGCCTTGGCGAAAGCAACATCAAATACTCCATGCGAAGCTGTCCTGTCTTCTCCATAAAAAGGATTGAAAGCGGTTTGTGCGGCGTTCCCGCGAAAAGAAATTTCGGCCGTGGTTTGATTTTGATAATATTTCAAACCAGCTTTGTATTGCAACGGACTGATAAAAGGCAAATTTCCACCTTCATTATCTTGCCCTTGACTATAAGTGGCTTGCGCCGAAAGAGTAAAAGCTTTGTTCAGTTTCTGTTCGAAAGTGATATCTGCGGAAGCTATTGTGGCATAGTCAAGGGCTTGATAAATTTTCACGCCATCAGCTCCAATCGTCATCGGGAGAAATGAAGGCATCGGAATACCAACAATATAATTTCGAATATTGAAATAAGATCCGCTCAACTTGATTTTAGTTTTCTCAGTTTTGAATGATCCATAAAAGTTTACTTCCAATGACTGCTCATTCTTAAGTGTCGGATTTCCGATATAATCATATCGATCAAAACTATTAAAAAGATAAAATCCATATCCTTCCGAAACCGATGCAGCGCGCTCACCAAATCCTAAACCTACGCCATATCCAAAACTAGATTGTGAATAGTTATAATTTAAGGCAACACTTTTGAGTAATCTGCTTTTTGTAGCAGATATTTCTGGATAGATAATTTGCAAACTTTGTAGACCAAATAAATCAGTCACCTCATTTGTGTGAGAAGCCAAACTCGTAGAAATTTCCACTTCCGATCTTTCATTAAAAGTAATATGATCTTTCAGTTGAAGCGCCAAATATCTTGTTTGTACATCTGGCCAAGTGAGCATAAACATTGCATTCTCATTCGGATTATTTGGATACATAGTCATCTCTGCTCTCGAATCGTTTAGAAAACCATTAATGTCTGCGGTAAGATGATGCTTGTTTTGATGTTTCTCTACAGTTGAATAAAATCCATAAGTCGTAGACCACCCCGGCATATCCATTCGGATCGGAACATCGGGACGTTTGCTGTCGTCCATTATGTGAGTAATTTTATTAAAGTAAAATTTCGTATCCCATTTAGAATACCAAGAATCCCCAGACATAATTTTGTAAGTAGCAGATGCAATTATCGCTTCCGCTAAAGATACATCCATCGGCAAAGCAGGGTAACCAACATCCGTCGCTCGATCATAAATAATAGATCCTTCTAATACCGAAGTTGAGTTGATTAAAAAGCCAATATTTCCCGAAATATTGTACTTACTATACTGACTGTACAAAACTTCTTCACGACCTCCAGCGAAATAATTGTCGGCATCTCTAACCATAAATGCCGCGTCAAAATAGAAAGTGCTATCTGAATATTGAGTAGCAAACCCGCCAATTTTTAGATTATTATTGGTTTCGTAACCTACCTGGGCTGATCCGTGCCAGCCATCATCCTTAAATATTCCTCTCTGTCTTTTTAAATCAATTCCACCTCCAATTGTAGATCCGTGAACTCCGCCTTGCTGACCCGAAAGAATTGATGCCTCAGACAAATTCGAAATCTCTACATAACTAGTAATCGGATCCATTTTGTCCGTACAGGCACCAAAGATTCGCATTCCGTCAATGGTAATCAGAGTTCTTTCAGACGGCATACTATTTAGAAGCGGTTCCCAGGCGTAACCACCCCTTTTGACCATATTTATTTTTGGAGAATTTTCTAAGTATTCTTCAACCGTAGCAAGGGACTTTGACTGTTTTTTGTCAAGAGTCGCTTTCTGTCCAATCACGATTACTTCTTTTAGATTTTCAGTTAAAATACTATTTTTTTCAATTACTTGTGCGCTAGATGAAGCGGTGAAAATTAACACAGCAATCATCAATAAATTAAAGCTTTTCATAAACTTTGTTTTAGAATGGTCGGATGGGTATATCCGACCATATTATAATAGGAGGGAAATAAATCTAGAATTCTACTTCAAAGTATAAAGTGCTGTTTTCTACAGAGTCATCAATTGCTTGACCACCTTGAAGCGTATTACTAGCATCAAAAAGTTGCATATTCACTTTCCAATATCCAGTCATTGTCAATGAAAGTTTTCCGTGGTATAAGTTGTCCAAAGAAGATTGCGTCAATGCTACATTATTTGGCGATCCATGATTTCCCATACTTGGCATACGTGGATCAATCGCTATTTTCATATTGTCAACAATTGGAAACGAAGTCATCGATGCCATTTTAAAAATTCCAACCGTAATATCGTTCAACGCTACTTTTGGAGTTGTAGGTTCGATTAGCGACAAAACGTATTTTATACCGTCAGCTCCCGTAAAAGTAGTAACTCTTTGTTTAGCACTTGCAGGAACGTTGATTGGCGCCATTACTTCAAATTCCTGACCACCTGCAGTATATTTTACCGTAAGATCCCAGTATTCAGTTGCATTTTCAGGCATTTGAAACACAATATATCCATTGTATAAATTCGTTTTTCCTGAAACTGCAGTTACCGCAGAAAAGGGACAAGCGTGCATCATACTCGTCATATGCATCATTGGCAACCAACTTATTACCGATGGACTAATATAAGAATTAGTCGTTTTGTCTTTTATTCTAAGAGAAATCCAATTATGACCCTGTTGTAAACTTCCAGTTGTAGAATATAACTCGACCGTGTGGGTTAGGTTTTCTACTGTCTTAATTTTGATTAATCCGTCCGTGTCATCAATGATAATATTGTTGTCATCGTCAGAACTACAAGCGTTCATTGAGAAGATTAAGATGAAGATAGAAAGGATTTTTGCTATAGAAAGCAAGATTTTTTTTGATGTTATAGTGTTCATTATTATAATTTTTTTGAGTTGTTTACATACGTGATTGCATCCATTGCAAAAAAGGCAGAGGATAAAGTCAATAAAAGTGTCAATAAAAAAATTATGCTAATGTGGGCGGGCGATACGAAGTATTTACAAGTAAATGAGAGTAATTATTAAAATAAAAATTACTGATTACTACATAAGATGGAGTAGAAGTACAAACTACATTCTGTTTAAATTCCTGAAAGAATAAAACTTCCGAATCAGACATTGATTTCTTATGAGATGACAACGGTTTTTCATTTTCCGAAGCCTTTGCAAGTTCCTTCATAAGGTGGCATTTACCATTACATTCCAATTCTGGCGCGGCTTTATTTTCACAAAGAACCTGAGTGATATAGTCATAATTCACAGCGTATTCTAGAAACGGTACCACCGGTTTTAGAAGTAAGACTGTGACGATTATGAATATAAAGGTTTTCATAGTGCAAAGATACTTCAAAAGATTCCGTGCTTATATGATTGATGTCATACTTTGTCAGAATATTGCACTAATAATCGTTAGTAACAAATTACTTTAATTTTTGAAAAATTTAGATTGACAAGACGTTTTTTTATTTGGGCGCAACCTTTCGCCAGAGTGTTATTTGCTAACATTGAAATGACTTTTGGCTCAGGTCAGGCTGTCCATTATATCTTTGCTGCAGAATTTTTGGTTTTCAATTTTGAAATATTGTTGAGGCAGCAAAGGATGCCATTCCCATCCTTTGCGCGGGATGAAGTTTTCAGTTGAAGTGTTGTGAAATTCAGAACGAATATTAGTTTGACGGCGTCATTACGAGCGCAGCGCGGCAATCGCATCTGTAGAGTGCGCAAGGCGAGTAGACGAGACGTTAATAATAGGATGCGATTGCCTCTCCCCAACGTCATCTAGAATATAACTTCACCCATTACAACAAGCGTACTTCGAATATTCTACCAAAGGACAATATTGATTTTGCAGTTTTGGTGACCGACCAATCAGATGCGATTGCTTCATTCCTCGCAATGACGGCACGGCTCACTTTCTACTACAATCCTAATTT
>JBBSQV010000056.1:0-16501 GCA_038243675.1 Flavobacteriales bacterium | reverse complement strand
GAATTTTTTCTGCAGAAATCTAATGAGCAACTTAATAGAGAAGTTGTTGGATTTTCGTCTGAAACGATTGCGGTATTTCAGAGATATAAATGGCCTGGAAATCTTCGTGAAATGCAAAACGTGATTAAACGTGCAACTTTGCTTAGCAAAGGAGATTATATTGAAGCTTCAGTATTACCACAAGAGTTGTTTGATATAGAAGTTGCAAGTTCAGATGATTTACTATCCATTAGCGACAACGAAAGAGCTGCACTGATCAATGCACTCGAAATGACCAACAACAATAAATCTGAAGCAGCAAAACTTCTACAGATTAACCGGAAGACCCTCTACAACAAAATCAAGAAATACGATCTTGATTATTAAAATTATCGTTTTGAGGATTGGAGAAGGGAAGACTTCTTACCCATATTTCTCAATTTGCACAAATTGTTGTTGTATCTTTGTTTTATTCTTTTAAATTTATTTTAGCTTTAAGGATTAAATATATTTCCGTCGTTTCTTGCGAAATTTTTGACCAATTAGCTACTGACGAATGATGAAATTCCAATGATTTAGTATCGCATATTAATCTTAAAATGAAGTTTTGTCCTGCATTACAAGTTTTGGTGTGAATCGTATATTCTTTTAGAGTTATTAAATTATATGCATTTGAAAACAATTTTTGCTTTTCAGTTTCTGTAAGTTGAAAAGATCTACTTTCTATAATTGGTTTTTTGTTAATTATTTTTTCAGTTTTAACTTGAGCACTATTATTTTCAAAGTCTATGGTGATCCTGCTTTCGTCAATTATAATTTCTAACTGCTCTCTACAAAAATTTTCATCAATAATATTTTTGCTCTGCTCTTTCTTACAAGAAAAAAAAGATAGAAATGCAATTAATAATATAATTTTTAGTTTCATTTTAAATTTAATATTTCTATTAGGATAACGTATATTTATTCTTGTTTACTTCTGATTTTTAGTAAAATAACATATATCCTCTATTTCATTTAGTAATTCCGAAATCTCATTTTTTAGAATTGCAAAATCTTCTGCTTTTACAAAGATTTTCGCTGGCTCTTTCTCGTATTCCGATAATTGATTAGCAATTTTTATCGCTCGTAATTGTCGGAGCATTGGTTGCATTTGATGGCAAATGTTCGATATCGCACTTTCATCTCTATCCTCAAAAGCTTCTTGAAATGCTTCTATATTGGACCTGCTTGTATGGATAAATACCTCCAAAATCTCCACCAACTTATTCTCATCAGAAGCCGTAAAAGCTCTGAGATCATCTAAATAAAAAGATTTATTCTCAATCGTTTCGGATGTTAATTCAAAATCATTTTGCTGCGCTTGGAATAATTCCGAAATACAGTTTAGAAGTGCGTTTGGAGTATAAGGTTTCTTTACGACTTTGGTAAAACCTGCATCGTAGTATTCTGAATCTGCTAAATCTGTTCTTCCGGTTAATGCGATAGTGGGCTGTTCGGAGAAATTGTTATCAGAGTCGGTTTGAATCAATTTCAAAAGTTTGAAACCGTCAATCATTGGCATCTGAATATCCGAAATTATAAAATCGAATTCGTTTTTTTTTGCTGCTTGCAATGCTAATAAAGGATTGCTAAAATTCAGAACTTTTATTCCAGCGTTTTGCAAAACTTCTTTTGTCAGCGAAAGTAAGCCTTCGTCATCATCGACGATAATTGCAGTCAAATTTAGACTAGAGAGCGGAACTAAATCTTCAACTTCTTCTGTCTTTGTACTTTTTATTAAAGGTAGAATTAGCACGAATGTACTTCCGCTCCCAACTTCACTTTCTAGCTGTAGATTGCCACCCAAAAGTTCAGCCATCTTTTTGGAAATAGTTAATCCAAGCCCGCTTCCGCCATATTTCTTAACAACGCTATCATCAGCTTGTCGAAATTCTTCAAAGATGATTTGCTGTTTGCTTAGATCGATTCCGATTCCTGTATCAATAACTTTTATAGTAAAAGTTTTCAGGAATTCATTTGCGGTAGCTTCAATTTTAATACTTCCTTCACTGGTAAATTTGTAAGCGTTTCCAATTAGGTTGGTTAGAATCTGTCGCAATCTAAATGAATCTCCAACGATTAATCCATCAAGACTTTTATCTATCGAAATTTTAAGCTGGATTGGTTTAGTGCTATAAATAGCCTGTACATTAGTGGCAACTTCTTCTATGTATTTTCTCAGGGAATAAGGTATAGCTTCAATGGAAATTTTGCCTGCTTCAATTTGTGTAAGATCCAGTAAATCCTGAACTAATTTGGAAATATATTCGGATGATCCTTTAATATTTGAAGTGTAATTGAGTTGTTTTTTTGATAATTCAGAATTGCTAAGTAGCTCGGTATACCCAAGAATTGTATTTAGTGGCGTTTTTAAATCGTGACTTACGGTTGCAATCAATTGCTCTCGATTCTTAAGTAATTTTTCGGTCGCTAAATTTGCTGATTCCAACTGCTTCTTGTACGATTGCGATCGTGAAAAGTCGTTTAGAATTAAAACCAAAAAAGAAATCGTCAAAACAAAACCTACCAATGCTGCATAAGCAACAATTTGATTGGTTTTCTGAAGACTTTTTTCTCTATTTTCGGTGTTGATTGTAATATTTTGAACTAGTTCTTTTTCAAGAACATTAACGATTCTTCGGAGTTTCTCGGAGATGAGAATCTCGTTGTCTAACAATTTTCGCTCTTGTACCGCGAGCGATTCATTTTTGTTTGCGGTTGCTACGACCACATCTTTCAGCGCTTTTTTTGAAACTGTAAGCATTGAATCCAGAGCTTGTTGACTCAATGTATTCGTGCTGTCGTTGGGAACGTTACTATTAATATATTCAACATATTTTTCCCACACCCGCCTTTGATTGCTTTGAAGCTTTGATGGATTTTTAAACAGATCTTCAATTGCTAATTTCCTAAGACGGCCTTCCATATTCGAAATCTTTTGCAGCGCGACTTTGATTGCTTTATCATCCGTTCCTTTAGATTTGATAATCTTTAACTGCCGTATATTCTCTGTTTTTTGAGTTAGAAGTACTTTTACACTATCTAGCAAAACTTTTTGGTAGTCACTGTTGGTCAAAGTTTTTAACGAATCAATTTCGTTTTTCAAGGTATCAATCTGCTGCGTGTAGTTAGTGAATTCTGTATCTGAATCTGACTGCATCGTACTTCGTACAAAACTCTCCGCCTTGTACATATTAGATAACAGTTGACTAACTTTTAAAATCTTCTGGTTCTCGATAGTAATTTTATTCTCGTTTTTTGTAAAAAGTGTATTTTCCGAATATAGAAACCAAGCCACCACACCTACAAGAGTCGCAAGTGCAATATAACTAAGCAAAAGTTTTAGAGGAATGTAGCTTTTTTTCGCACTCATTTTTCAAAGATAAATGTTTATCAAAAGTAGGTAGTTTATAATTTGTTAAAAGCAAAAAAAAAACCTCACTATCTAAGTGAGGTTTTAAGTAATCTATAGTGTTTCTGCAAGCCATCTAAAATATTCTGCTTGCCATACAAGCGCATTTTGTGGTTTCAAGACCCAGTGATTTTCTTCTGGAAAGTAAACAAATCTGCTTTTGATTCCCATCAATTGTGCTGCCTGAAATGCTTCTTGACCTTGTCCAATTGGAACTCTAAAATCTGTTCCTCCTTGGTAAATTAAAATAGGAGTATTCCATTTGTCAACCATATTGCTAGGGTCAAATTTCATAAATGTTTTTTGAGCTACAGCATTATTTTTGTCCCAATAGTTTCCGCCTGAATCCCAGTTGCTAAAAAAAACTTCTTCAGTTGTTCCGTACATACTTTTTAGGTTGAAAACGCCGTCGTGTGCTATAAAAGTTTTGAATCTGTTGTTGTGAATTCCAGCGAGGTAAAATACAGAATACCCACCATAACTAGCACCAACTGCGGCAAGTCTATCTTTATCTACATACTTTTCTTTTGATACATCATCAATTGCAGAAAGGTAATCGTCCATAACTTGTCCACCCCAATCTTTACTGATTGCTTCATTCCATTCAACGCCGTGACCTGGCATTCCTCTTCTGTTAGGAGCAACAACAATATAACCTTGTGCAGCCATTACTTGAAAATTCCAACGGAAAGAGTAAAATTGTGTCAATGCAGATTGTGGCCCACCTTGGCAATATAATAATGTTGGGTATTTTTTATTGGCGTCAAAATTTGGAGGTAGAATTACCCAAACAAGCATCTTTTTACCATCTGTTGTAGTGACATAACGCTTTTCAGTTTTGCTCATCGCCATTCCGTCATACATATTTTTGTTTGCATTCGAAATCTGATTCCAAGATTTTTTCTTCAAATCATACGAGTAGATTTCAGAAGCGTGATTCATATCTGTTCTAGCAACAATCACTTTTCCTTTTGCAAATCCTACAATCTCATTTACGTCAAAATAGCCATCTGTAAGTTGATTAACGCGAACCGCAATTCTTGTTCTTCCTGGGAAGTTTACTTCAAATAATTGTTTTGTACCATCAACTGCAGCTAGAAAGTATATCTTCTTTCCATCTTCACTCCATTTAAAACTGTCAACTGTCCCGTCCCACTGAGCGGTAAGATTCATTTTAACACCCATAAAATCTACGATGATGTCATTTTTATCTGCCTCATAACCATCTCTCTTCATCTGAAGATAAGTAAGGTGTCCCTCTGGAGAAAATGTTGGTTGTGTGTCATAACCCATATTGCCTTCAGTGCGATTGACAGTTTGCTTAGTTTCTAAATTATATTCGTAAATATCAGTATTTGTTGAAGTCGCGTAGTCTGTTCCTGCTTTCTTTTTAGAAACATAAATGATGCTATTCCCTTTTGGAGACCATAAAAAATCTTCTTCTCCTCCAAAAGGCATTTGTGGAGAATCAAAATTCTCTCCTTTCATAATGTCTATCGGATTTGATATTTTCTTGTTTTCTTTATAAAAAACGTGGTTTCTACTTCCTAAGTTCCACTTGTCCCAGTGACGATAATTTAGATCATCATAGATTTGCGCTTTTGCAAGTTTAAGTGCTGGATAATAATCGGTACCTGTAACTCTTTCAGATTTAACTTTTTCAAAGTAAACAGTGTATTTTCCGTCTGGAGAAATACTTTTATCGTGCAGAAGTGGTTGATAATCTGAAATTTCTACTGCGGCACCCGAAAGAATTGGTTGAGAATAGAATCTCGTATCGATACGGTTTCCTTCAATTGCTGGAATTGATATTTTGTAAACTACATTATTTCCGTCTTTGGAGATTCCTAAAGGAGAAACTCTAGCAGTTTGCATCAACAACTCAGGTGTCATAACTTTCTGTGCAACTAGCGTGGAAAACGGCATTTGTAAAAGAATTAGTAAAAGAATTTTTCTCATAATTAGGGTGAATTTTTAAAGGTCTAAAGATAGGGTAAAAATCGAAAAGAGCGAAATAATGAAATAATCAAAATGAACGGAGTATTTAAATAAACGATTAATCTAAATAATAGAATAATCGAAATAATTTAAATGAACGGAGAATCTAAATGAAAGTAGAATCTAATAATGGAAAAATCTAAATGAATTATGATGGCGAACAAGTTTCAACTGAAATTATTGTTTGATCTGCTTCACTAGATCTCGCTATTTTCAATTATCGTGAATAGTGACGCTCAGCCTTCGGCAAAAGCTAAAAAGATCAAAAGCTAAAAATTGAAATAATCAAAAAAATCCAAATAATAAGGAGCGTCAAAGTCGTCAAAGTGAATTTTTATTTTAATAAGATTGTACTACTTATCACAAAACATCTTCAAAATAAACTTGCTGAATTATAATAGATACAAGTATCTTGCAGCGCTAATTAAAGTGAATTTCTATGCTCAAGTCCGTTTTTAGATTTATCGGAAAACTTATATTATGGTTTTTAGGATTGTCGATTTTATCTGTGGTGATTTTTAAATTCGTGCCAGTTCCTTTCACGCCATTAATGATCTCACGTACAATTGATCACGTGATTGCGGATGAGCCGTGGAAATTAAGTCACGATTGGGAGCCGATAGGAAATATATCAAAAAATCTACAAAAAGCTGTTATCGCTAGCGAAGATGGAAGTTTTCTAGAGCATAATGGTTTTGATTTTGAAGCAATTCAGAAGGCGTACAAAAGTAATCAGAAAGGAAAAAAGCTAAAAGGTGGAAGTACAATTTCTCAACAAGTTGCCAAAAATGTGTTTTTATGGCAGGGCCGAAGTTATATCCGAAAAGCAATTGAAGCATATTTTACAGTTTTGATTGAAGCAATTTGGAGTAAAGAACGAATTATGGAAGTGTACCTAAACAGCATCGAAATGGGCAATGATGTTTACGGAGCGGAAGCGGCGGCGCAACATTGGTACGGAAAAAGTGCTGCAAATTTGACGGTAAATGAAGCCGCTGGAATTGCCGCAATCTTGCCAAATCCTCGAAAATTTAAGGCAAAAAATTCATCCTCATATATAGAAAGACGCAAAGGTAGAATTGCTAAAGTAATGAGATACATAAAGTTAGAGTATTAAAAATCTAAATGTTTTTCTTTCTGAATGTAAATTTTTGATAAATTTGACTCCAAATAAATGTCATTATGAGAGCACACGAAATAGATTACGAGATTTTTGGCGAAGAAATGCAGTATGTCGAAATTGAATTAGATCCGCAGGAAGTGGTCGTTGCCGAAGCAGGAAGCTTTATGATGATGGACAGCGGCATTGCAATGCAAACCATTTTTGGCGATGGATCGGCTCAAGATACTGGAATTTTTGGAAAGATTCTCTCTGCTGGAAAACGCGTTCTTACGGGCGAAAGTCTGTTTATGACCGCATTTCTTAATCAGAATAGCGGAAAAGCGAAAGCATCTTTTGCATCTCCATATCCTGGAAAAATCGTCGCTCTTAATCTTCAGAATTTACAAGGGAAATTTATCTGTCAAAAAAATGCTTTTTTGTGTGCTGCAAAAGGGGTTTCGGTAGGAATTGAATTTTCACGAAAGCTAGGAACGGGACTTTTTGGAGGTGAAGGTTTTATAATGCAGAAATTGGAAGGCGACGGAATGGCGTTTATTCACGCGGGCGGAACGCTTGCCAAAAAAGAATTAGCGGCAGGTCAAATCCTAAAAGTTGACACCGGATGTATTGTCGGATTTACAAAGGATGTAAATTATGATATCGAATTTATAGGTGGAATTCGCAACTCTGTTTTTGGAGGCGAAGGACTTTTTTACGCCACACTTCGCGGGCCTGGAACAGTATATATTCAATCTTTACCGTTTAGTAGATTAGCTGACAGAATTATTGCATCGGCACCAAAAGCTGGTGGAGATAGTAGAGGAGAAGGAAGTATTCTAGGCGGACTCGGGAATCTTCTTGATGGCGATAACCGATTTTAATTATATAAAAAAATGCGTCTCAATGGAGACGCATTTTTTAGGTTTGAGCAATTAGATTGCAAACTTTAATCCAAGAATTATACTTCTTCCAATATTTGGAATCTCGTCAATTTTTAATCGTGATAAATGCGAAATATACTCCTTGTCAAAAATATTATTTCCGCTTACGCTAAAATCAAAGCTCTTATTTGCGATTTTTATTTTACCGCCAAAACCTGCATTAATCAAGGTGTAAGCTGGCGAATTTGTCTCGTTTGAATCAGTGTTTGTTTGGGCAAATGTACTTGTCGAATTCACTCTCGCGTATCCGCTGCTCAACCATTCTTTGATTCCAAATTCAGTTCTAATAGTATTGCTCCAAGTATTCGCCGGAATAAGGGGAAGATAATCTCCTCCTTCTTTCTTAGCCGTAACAGTTTCAAAAGTTGTTTCGACATGCAACCAATCTAAAGGATGTGGATGAAAATGGAAACCTACTTCTCCACCATAAAGTCTAGCATTATCTTGGGTGTAATTGAAAACAACATAATCTTCGATCATTGCCGCCGATGGCGACGCGTAAATGTAATTGTCTATATAATTGTAAAAGGCATTTGCGAAAAATTCAAAATGATCGCTGTTGTATTCCAGATTTAAATCAACCTGAATGTTTTGCTCCTTTTCGAGATTGCTATCACCAATTTCATAACGATTCGTGCCTTCGTGAACTCCGTTGCTTGTCAATTCAGCGAGATTTGGTGCTCTAAAGCCTGAGGCAAGATTTAACCTTAGTAAGAGATTTTTAGTCAGGTCTGTTTTGTATCCTAATGAAGCATTGAAACTATCGAAATCTAAATTTAGCGCTTCAAAAGAACCTTCTTCGCCAATAATTCCATTTGCTTCCGTGCTTAAATTTCTGTGATCATAACGCAATCCCGCTTGCAAAGCACTTTTTTCCCATTCATAATTCGCTGTTCCAAAAATTCCAAAGTCGTTTGTAGTAGCATTCGGAATTAAAAATTCTTCGCCAAAATTGACGTTTTTCTGATGCATTCCTTGAATGCCAACAATCATCTCAATCTTGTTCGTTTTTGGAAAATTGTACTTCAAGTCATAATTAAAAGTATGTAAATGCATATCTAAAGCAGCTTCGGACGAATCTTCAAATTCCTGACGATAGTTCATTATATATCCAAAATCAGCATCGATAGACGAATTCTTGAAGAAAATCTTATTGTGTAAACTCAAAATATGATTGTCGACAGCTTGCCTCGGAAACATCGTTTTCTTGCTGCTACTTTGCTCGGCAATACCGTCTTCTGGCATTCCTAAATCAAGACGGTTAAAATTGTATCTAAAAATACTTGATACCTTTTGAGTATTATATCCAATTCCCCCTTTCAAATCCAGCTCGTTATATCTGGTGTTTGTGACTTTTTCGCCACTTGGAATCTCATAATCTGAATGAGTTGAATAACTTCCACGACCTAGAAATTTCCATTTATCTGTTGAGCCTTTTATTCCAAGAGACGTCGAACTTCCTTCTGTATTGCTATAGTATTTCTGATCAATATCTGCTTTGATAGTATTCGAATTTGCGAACTTTTCAGGAATAAAATATAAAACGCCTCCAAGTGCATCAGAGCCATAAAGCAAAGAAGCCGGTCCTTTAATGACTTCCACACTTTCAATTCCTGAATCGTTCAAACCCAAACCGTGCTCACCTCCAAACTGTTGATTTTCTAGTCGAACACCTTGCGAATAAACCAAAACTCTATTTGAACTAAGACCGCGAATAACGGGCTTTCCTATGGATGCTCCCGTAGAAATTTGAGATACTCCAGGAATTGTTGTCAATCCTTCGATAAGAGTTGTAATTCCTTTTTGCTGTAATGATTTTATAGACTCGTGTTCCACTTTCACTACGTTTTGAGACTGTAATTTATTGAAAGCAGTAGAAATTATTACTTCGTCCATCAAATGTACATCTTCCTGCATTACGATGTCAGCTTGTATTCCATCTTCAGAAACTTGAAAACTCTTTTGCTGCGTTGTAAAGCCTACATACGAGAATATAAATGTGATTTTGCCTGACGGAATTCTACTAAAGCTGTAAAAACCACTAGCATCAGAAATGGTACTTGCTTGAATTGCTGGCGCATAAATGGAAACGCCTGGAAGTGGTAGTTTAGCCGAATCGGTGATAACACCACTTATTTTATTTTGGCTTAAAGCCATAACAGAAAAACCCATAAGAAAGGCTAAGAAAAAATATTTCATTGAAAATGTTTTATTGTTTAAAAAATCAGCTTACACTAGATCTGTAAAAAACAATAAATTGGGTGGACCCCGAAGTAAATAATGAATGCCAGAATAGTAGGAAGCTTGCTCAATGAAAACTTCAAAATAATTACTATAATAAGCGGAGAAATAAAGAGGAACAGAAAGAATATCTGTTTTAACGTAATTGCTGAAGTGAAAATCGCACGAGAAACAATGATCAAAATCGTGATGCTCGTGCGTGATTTGCTCGGTTCCGGTATCGTAAAGGTGTTCACATTTATGATCTGAAAACTCTGCGAGGATATGCTCAAATGTGTGCACAGACTGAAACAGTATTGAGGACAATACTGCAACAAGAATCGACATACTTATATGATTGAGATACTTTTTCACGGTTGCAAAATTAGCCAAAGAATCTCGAGAGAACATTTATCCGCAAAAATTTTAAGTTTCTTTAACTATTTGACAGTTTATTCTTATTTAAAAATGATGAATAAAGCCTTTTAAATAAAAGGCGTAAAGTTTAAACTAGATTATTCTGAATCAAATATTCTGCAATCTGAATCGTATTTGTGGCTGCACCTTTTCTAAGATTGTCTGCGACAACCCACATATTTAAAGTGTTTGCCTGACTTTCATCCCGTCTCAATCGGCCAACAAAAACAGCATCTTTACCTTCTGCATACATCGGCATCGGATAGGTAAAAGTGTCAGGATTGTCCTGAAGTGTAATTCCATTTGTATTATGCAATAATCTGCGAACTTCAGATAAATTGAAATCATTTTCAAACTCCACATTAATCGCTTCACTATGTCCGCCAACAATCGGAACTCTTACTGCAGTTGCGGTAACCGCAATCGTGCGGTCGTCTAAAATCTTTTGGGTTTCACGAACCAATTTCATTTCTTCTTTGGTATATCCGTTTTCTTCAAAAACATCACATTGTGGAATTACATTACGGTGAATTGGATATTTGTAAGCCATTTCGCTTTTGATTCCCGAATACTCGTTATCAAGTTGTCTAACCGCTTTTACGCCAGTACCAGTTATCGACTGATAAGTAGAAACTACAATTCGCTTTATTTTATATTTTTTATGCAATGGCGCTAATGCCAAAACCATCTGAATAGTGGAACAGTTTGGATTCGCTATAATTTTATCGTCTTTAGTTAGAGAAGTGGCATTAATCTCTGGAACAATCAGTTTCTTGCTATGATCCATTCGCCACGCCGACGAATTGTCAATTACAGTTGTACCAGCGGCAGCAAATATCGGAGCCCATTTCTCGGAAGTCTCGCCACCTGCAGAAAATAAAGCAATTTCAGGTTTCATATCAACTGCTGTTTGTTTGGAAACGATTGTATGCATTTCGCCTTGAAATTCTAACTGTTTTCCAACTGAATTGTCTGAAGCAACAAGAATAACTTCTGTAAAAGGAAATTTTCTTTCAATTAAAATTTTCAGCATTATTTCTCCAACCATCCCTGTGGCGCCAACTACTGCAACTTTCATATAGACTTGTTTTAAAATTTGTGCTTTTACAAAAGTATTTAGAATATAGTTCTAAAGTGAGAAATTGCCTAAAATAAATAAACCACCTGGATGAGGTGGTTTATTTTTATAAGTATTGAGAATTAGATTTTAGTTCTAATTGCATCGCGAATTTCCATTAACAATTTCTCTTCTGTCGTTGGGCCAGGTACAACTGCTGGAGCTGCTGCTTCTTTCTTGCGCATATTTTCTGCTGCTTTGAGTACAACAAACACAAAGAATGCAATAATAACGAAGTTGATAGTTGCTTGCACAAGATTACCATAGGTTATGACAGCTGCATCCGCTGCCTTTGCTGCTTCCAAAGTTGAATAATGTTTTCCATTTAACGAGATGAATTTTTGTGAGAAATCTATTCCTCCAGTAATAACTCCAATAACTGGCATAATTACATCTTCTACTACAGAGGTCACAATTTTGCCAAATGCGGCTCCAATTACAACCGCAGTTGCAAGGCTTAGAACGTCGCCTCTCATTAAAGATGCTTTAAAATCCCTAAAAAATCCCATAATGTTGTATTTGAGGTTAGCCACCAAAATTAGATATTTCTTTCAACTGTTAACAAAATTCTAAGATAAAAATTCTTATTCTCGATAAAAAACTCTTTTTACACGCTGAGATACACTCGTGAGAATTTCGTAAGGAATCGTATTTAAAGCTTCCGCCATCTTTATTACTGTAGGATTTTCTCCAAAAATTTCAACTTCATCGCCTTCTTTGCAATTTATTTCTGAACAATCAACCATCAACATATCCATACAGATATTGCCTACGATTTCGGCTTTCTGATTATTGACTCTTACATATCCAACTTTATTTCCCCATCTGCGGTCTATTCCATCGGCATAACCAATCGGAATTGTTGCAATCCTAGTTATTTTTTCGGCGATGAATTTTTGGCTGTAGCCAACACTTTCTCCTTGAGATATTGTTCGAATTTGAGAAATGATAGATTTTAAAGTGCTGACATTTTGCAAATATTTCTGCTCGGCGGAATCATTGGAAATTCCGTAAGTACCAATTCCCAATCGAACCATATCATATTGATGTTCTGGAAAATTCGAAATTCCAGATGTATTCAAGATATGTCGCAAAGGAGAAATTGCTAATTCGTCAATTATTTTTGAAGATAATTTTTCGAATAAATTGATCTGATGAAGTGCAAAGGACTGATCTTCTAGATTGTCGCTTGTCGCTAAATGAGAAAGAATGCTTTGCACTTTTACCGAAGTAGTGTTTTTCAAAACTTCAATTAATTCATCAATAGTATTTTCTTCAAACCCCAAACGATGCATTCCTGTATCAATTTTGATATGTATAGGGTAGTGGCCAACTTTTTTCTCTTCGCAAACTTTTATAAAGGCTTTCAAACCTTTGATGCTGTAAATTTCAGCTTCTAATTTAAATGTAATAATAGATGGGAAGCTGGAATTTTCGGGATTCAGCACCATAATTGGAATTTTTAATCCAGCGTTTCTGAGGCTAATTCCTTCATCGGCGAAAGCCACACCTAAATAATCTACTTTGAGATATTCTAGAAGCTTTGCAATTTCAAATCCACCGCTACCATAAGCAAACGCTTTTACCATTACCATCAATTTGGTGGTTGCAGCTATTTTACTTTTAAAGAAACTAATATTGTGCGCAATCGCGTTCAAATTTATTTCAAGAACGGTTTCGTGATTTTTCTCTGCTAATAAAAGCACAACTTTTTCAAACTTGAAAGATCTTGCACCTTTCACAAGGATACTCTCATCGGCAAAAGTCATATCTTCAAATTTCTCTAGAAAATCTGCTGTAGAAGCAAATGTTTCAATATTTTCAAAAAGATATTCGTAACTCGAAATTACTTCACCAATCCCGATTACTCGACTAATTTTATTAGACTGCATCAGCAATGCTACCTTATTATAAACATCTTCAAGCGGCAATCCACTTTGATAAATATCCGAAATAATCACCGTTTTCTTCAAATGCTTTTTCTGACTTTCCAGAAAATCCAAAGCAATTTTTAAAGATTGAAAGTCGGAGCTATAACTATCGTCAACTATCAGACATCTATTTATTCCGTTTTTCAGTTCCAAACGCATTTCGACCTTATATAAGGACGAGAGTCTGGATTGAATTGTAGCAACATCATATTTTAAATATAACAAAACCATCAAACAAGAAATAGCATTTTGTATGGAAGCATCATCTTGAAAAGGAATTGTTACTTCAAATTTTCTGATTGAAGATGTAATAGAAAGAATGCTATTATCGCTCTGTTCGGTTTCGCTAACCGCTACCAAAACATCTGCCGAAGTATTGTCTTTACTCCAGCTAAATGTTTTTTGCTCTTTTGAGATATGCATTCTAACATCTTCAGATTCTTCCAAAATTACTATTTCAGAATTATCAAAAAGCTGTAATTTCTGTTTTATTTTTTGCTGAATATCTTCGAAACCTGCATTGTGCGAACTTCCAATATTCGTAAAAATCCCTATTGTTGGTTTAATAATCGGTGCTAAAAATTTCATTTCGTTTACCGTCGAAATTCCCGCTTCAAAAATTCCGAAGTTGTGTCGCTCATTCGTTGATAAGACAGAAAGTGGAACGCCAACTTGAGAATTATAGCTTTTTGGACTTCGGATAATATTATAATCTGGGCTTAAAAGGAAATTTAACCACTCTTTTACAATCGTTTTTCCGTTGCTTCCCGTAATTCCTACAATAGGAAAATCAAAAAGAGATCTATAATATATTGCTAGTTGTTGCAGCGCTTCAAGCACGTTGTCCACAACAAAAAAATTTGTATTTGGAAAAGTATTTTTGGGAATTTCTGTAACCACAAAGCTGTGAACGCCGCGAGATACAAGGTCAGGAATAAACTGATGTGCATTGTAATTTGGCCCCGACAGCGCAAAAAATAAGGTATTTTCTTTGTTTTGCAGCGATCTGCTATCTACAGAAATAGTGTCAATAGTTAGGGCAGAATTGAGAGTGGCTTCTGCTTTAAGTATACTTTTAATTTCGTGAACAGATAAATTCATAGTTTGGTTTTAAAATTTTGCTTCTGAAAGTCTCTGCTTGAAGATTTTAGTCCTTTTTCAGAATTCTTTCGGCGGGGGCCTCCTGCTCTTTAATAGCATAATAGTAGGCGGCACGGCTCAGAGGCTCGTATTCTTCGGTTTCGCCAAGCATCACAAGATTAACATTTGCGGCTTTTCTAAAACTATAATTTGCAAGATTTCCCGTGCGAGTGCATACAGCGTGAACCTTTGTCACATATTCAGCAGTTGCCATCAATGCAGGCATTGGCCCAAACGGATTTCCTTTAAAGTCCATATCAAGACCCGCGACAATTACGCGAATGCCAGAATTTGCAAGGTCATTGCAGACAGAAATGATTTCATCGTCAAAAAACTGCGCTTCATCAATTCCCACAACGTCACAGCCCTGCGCTAGAATTCTAATATTTGCAGCAGCAGGAACGGGAGTCGATCGAATTTCGGTCGAATTATGTGAGATTACTTTTTCATCATCGTAGCGAGTATCTACTGATGGTTTGAAAATCTCTACTTTCTGTTTTGCAAATTGAGCACGGCGCAAACGACGAATCAGTTCTTCAGTTTTTCCTGAAAACATGGATCCGCTGATTACTTCAATCCAGCCAAATTGTTCTTTATGATTTACGGTATTTTCGAGAAACATTTTGTAATTTTCAGCCTTTAAAAATGAATAGTTTTTATTACTTTGTAACGTAAACAAATTTATCAAAAAAGACACGCCTTACCCATTATAATTGCAAAAGTTATGAAAAAAAAGCTCGAAGCCGAACTTATGAGCATTGCTCACAAAATATTACGAATTAAGGATAGATCTGATGTAGAGGTATTGCTTCAAGAAACTCAAAATTTATATCAAAAGCTTTCTGTTTTGCAATTTGTAGAAGAAAATTTCTCACACGTGCAGCCTACCATTGGAAAGATTGATTTAGAAAGAGAGATGGAAGCCGCTATTGAAGCTAAAGATAAAAAGGCGCTGGATGATAATAAGGAGGAGGCTTTCGCCGAAAGAAACCAGCAAGACGACCGTTCTGCAATAGAAGAGGACGACTCAAAAGAGGTTGCAGCAGACACCGTCTCTGACAAACAACCAGAGTCTGAAAACGACGAATCTTTTGAAAAAAAGGAGGACGTTGAAGAAAACGATGAGGAATCTGAAGACAAAGATGATTCTGAGCATGAAATAAAGGAGGATGATTCTGAGGACGAAATAAACGAGGAATATTCTGAGGTAGAAATACAGGAAGAAGAATCTGAAAATGACGATGAGAAAATTCAAGAATCTGAAACTGAAGTTGAAGAGATTGAGGAAGAAGAATCTGAAACTAACGAAGAGGAAATAGAAGAATCTGCAGAAGAAGTCGCTGAAGTTATAGAGCAAGGAAATGTAATAAGTGAATCTAAAAGAGAAGCTCAAGAGAATAATGAAAGTGATTCGAAAGAAGAGTTAGATTTAGAAGAGAACTCTGAAGAAGATTCAGAAGCGGTTGTTAGAGAGAATGAAGACGACGACGAAACTGACGGCAATGATCAGGATGAATCTGATGATGTAGAATCTGAAGATGATGACTCTGAAAAAGAGGAAGAAGTTGATGTTCTAGAAACGCCAGCTACAGAAAAAACTTCCGAGGAAGAAGAGTTGGAAATGCCAGAAGCTTTCAGTTCAGAAGAAGAATCTCAAGTAAGAACTTTAGAAATTGGTACTGCAGAAGCAATTGCCAATGACGAAGTTTTACAAGACAAACCAGAAGAAGACAAATCTGATACTTCAGAAAAGTTATTCAAACCAGCTTTTGATTGGGATTTTGTTGCAAAAGAAGATGATAAACCTGTAGTAGAAGAGAAAAAGGAAGAAAAAGTAGTAGAAGTAGTAAAACCTGTTGCTCCTGCAACTAGACAATTTACATTTGATGATCTTTTAGGTTCAAGCTATAAAGATCCAGTTTTTGTAACTCCAGCAGATTTGGAGCGTGAACGTTTGCAAGCAGAGGAAAAACAAATTATCGATGCTCCAATTGCCAAGCAAGAGGAAGTTGCAAAAGAAGAACCAATCATTATTCCAACTCCGAGAGCATACGAAACTCCAAGACCACTTTCTATTAATGACAAGCTTTCCAAAGGAATTATTGTTGGTCTTAATGATCGAATCGCTTTTGTAAAACATCTTTTTGCCAATAGCAACGAAGATTACAACAGAGTTTTGTCGCAAATGATGACTTTCAATACAAT
>JBBSQV010000055.1:0-16550 GCA_038243675.1 Flavobacteriales bacterium | reverse complement strand
TAGTTTAGCCCCCGATAAGTTCGGAGTATTATTTTAAATTTCAAACTTATATATTTGAGATATGAAATACAAGAAATGGACTTTAGATCAGAAGCTAGAAATATTAGCTAGTTCAGAAGAAATAGGTATTGTGGAGGCTTGCCGCAAATATGGCGTCAGTACAGGTACTTTATATAACTGGAAGAAAAAGCATGAGCATAAAGGAGAAGCTGGCTTGAAAGTCACATACGATACCAAATCTAAGGAGCATAAAGAGGTCGTGGAGGAAAATCGTATTCTGCGTAAGCTTTTAAGCGATAGAGAAATCGAATTGGAAATACAAAGGGAGCTTTTAAAAAAAAAGTTTGGGACATCCGATCCAAGAAAGATTTAGTAGACAATATTTATGAGAAGCATAAATGTAGCCGAGCTAAAATCATAAAGATGGTAGGTATAGTTGCTAGTAGTTATTATAGGGAACCTAGTCGTGGCAGAAAAGGAAACGTTCCTACAGCAACAACTTTTCATCAAACTAAAGGTTTTGTAGCCCAGTCAGCCGTTGTAAAGTCTATTAAAAAGATATTAAAACACGAATTTATAGACTGTGGTTATCGACTGATGACTAGCTACTTAAAAAGAGATGGGTATACTATAAATCATAAAAAATTGTATCGAATTATGAAAGAGGAAGGTTTATTAAAACTCGAAAATAGGATTAATAGAAGTGGTTCTGGTCGTAAGTTCGTGAAATTTAGAAAGGTTTATACTTCGAGACCATTACAATGTTTAGAGATGGATATTAAAATGGTGTGGGTGCCAAATGTTGGTAAAAATGCTTATTTGCTATCTATAATTGATGTTCATACCCGAAGAATTTTAAAGGATTATTTTTCTTTCACTATAAAACAAAATCATGTTATAGAATTGCTTTCACAGCTCTTTGAAGACTATCAACATCCTGAAAATGTTGTTATTAGAAGCGATAATGGAAGTCAATTTATAGCTAAAAGTGTACGTGAGTATTTAGGTTTGATAGGTGTGCAGCAAGAATTTACCCATGTCGCTACACCCGAAGAAAACGCCCATATAGAAGCATATCATGGAATTTTAAAGAAAGAAGTATTTGCCAGGTTTGACTATCGCACTTTTGGAGAAATCGAACAAATATTAAAACGATTTGTCCCGTTTTACAACAATGAAAGGCTTCATGGACTTTTAGGAAGAATAACTCCTATGGAAAAATGGAAGGCTGATAAACATCTAATAATGATGAAAAAATTAACCGCGTAATTAAAAATCGAAATTAGAATAATACTCTTGTTTTATAGGGGTCAAAACAACTGGTCATTGATAAAAAACTACATTCAAAAAAAGTTCAAAACACAATATATAGAAAAAGATGGTAAAAATCATCGTCTTTCATTTAATAGTGAATTAATTTTAGAACGCCACAGCATCAGCAGAGATCTGGGAAATTATCTATTAGATTTACAAAAATCTGCAAAATTAGAAAGTGATAAATTACTTGTCGGTGAATGTTTAGAAATTCATAAGGACATTATAAAGCTCATTGGTGTTACCAAGAGAAAGGTGGATAATGTAGACGGTACCAAATCAACAAAAGTTGTAGATATACAAGATGCTAATGGACAATTTATTCTAACTGACAAATATTTTGGTCAAAAAAGTGGTGAAAAACTGAGACAATATCTGCAAAATATTGCAAAGATACTGCGAATCGTACCAACATCTGATGAACCAACGAGGACGAACATAATACCCAAAACGATAATTTATTATAATCCTGGTGATTCTGCTGATGGAGTTAGAGCTACAGCTCCATTAATATCTTTAGATTCTGATCGATCTGGTAGCAGTCCCGCCGGAAAGGACTCTGAATTAACTAGTAAGATTAGAAAAGTAAAAAATATAAATAGTAGAAAAGTTATCAGAGGTCATTTAATCAATCATGAACTTTTTGGAACTGGAAAAGGAACCGCAAACTTAGCCCCCATTACAAGTAAAGCAAATGGAGAAATGCTAAATGACTTTGAAGAACAAGCTAAGAATTATGTTCATACTGGAAAAGTGATTTATTTAAAAGTTGAGTATAAGTACGGAAAACCAAATGGGCAGAATAAAGATGATATCATTAAAGATGGAATCATGCAACTCCCTAGTCAGGTAAATTACACATTAAAAAAGTTAGAATACTCTAGAAATTCTGATATGTCTCAAGAAGCAATAAATAATCACAAAAACTGGACTGGATCAGGTGCGATGAAATCAATTGCAATCAGTCATGACGACTTCTTTTAAACTCAAAAAACATGAACAAAAACGAACTTTTTCAATCCTTCCACATCTTTATGCAGCAAAATTTTGACGCTATGTATAACAATGCAGATGAATTTGAAAAAATCGGTATATCATTATGTCTAATCCCAATAATTCAACCCGATTTACTAGAAAATATTATAAAGGACGAGTTTGGTGCTGAAGGCGACTTCCCTTTGTTTGGTGGTGTCCGTGGTATTCAACATAGAGGAATTCTACCTACTGGAGAAACCTGGCTGTATTTCTGCTGTGGAAATGCGATTGAAAAACGCATCTCTTTTATACAGAGTATTCCCAATTATCTTTCCCGTCCCAACCGTCTACTACAGATAGAAAGTGCATTGCCAACAGAACCATTTTTGTCAGGAAAATTAGTTTTTAGTACTCTATTTAGACATAATTTTCAGCAATTGCAACTTGTTTACGAGCAGCAGTTCAGCAATTTAAAACTTGGCAATTTACTTGTCACAACTTTGCAAATAGAAGATTTAATATTAACACCCGCAGTGCACTCTTCGCTAGAGGAAATAAAACATTGGCAATATTTACAAACGGATAAAGATGCGAAAGAAAATACATTCCTCAAGAGAATAAAACCCGGACTAAAAGTGTTGTTCTATGGAAAATCGGGCACTGGGAAAACTCAAACGGCAGCAATTATCGGAAATGAGTTAAAGTTAGAAGTTTTTCGAATCGATTTATCGCAAATAGTTTCGAAGTACATTGGTGAAACCGAAAAAAATTTATCGAGAATATTCAATGTAGCAGAACGTAAAGACTGGATTTTATTTTTTGACGAAGGAGATGCACTTTTTGGCAAGCGAACATCTGTTAGCTCCTCTAATGATCGCTATGCAAATCAAGAAGTCGCTTATCTTTTGCAACGTATTGAAGACTATAACGGAATTATTATATTATCCACAAATCTAAAAGAAAATATAGATTCTGCGTTTCTACGACGATTTCAGGTAATCAGCGAATTTCAAATTCCTGACAAACAGCAGCGTAAGAAAATTTGGAAAAAGTTGCTTTCAGAAATTAGCAGTTGCACGGTAGAAGTAGCTGATCATTACTATAACGAACTCTCTACAACCGAACTCAGCGGTGGAGCAATTACAAATATTGTGAATTTTGCTTTATTAAAGGCAAGCTTCCACAAGACGTCCATTGATCAAGAATTGCTAAAAGAGGGATTAGTCCGTGAATTGCGAAAAGAAAATAGACTCACAAGTTTATAAAATATATACATTCGTAATTATGCAGACCCTTAGAAAATTTCATATGATCTGCACGAATCGCGTAATAAAACATGTCAAACCTTCTAATTTCCACTGTCAATGTGACTGCCGGAATTCTGCCCGCTTTCATATCCATAAAAAAGCAATGCTCCTGTAAAATACAAAACCACATCAACCCAATCCGAAGTATATCGAGGATTATTTTTAGGAAGATAATACTCAAAATAAACAGAGTAATATGCTGCCATTAATAAAATAGCAGTGAGTGGAAATCTAAAATATTCGTCTTTTTTTAAGAGTCTTATGGCAAAAGATATTCCGCCAAGAACTAGTGGCAAACAGAGCAAATCATTGACATAATTACTAATAATTGCAGGCAAAAAAAGTCCTATTTTTTGCATTGTGAAAATATAAATTGCAGTGAGGCACATCAATATGTAAATTTTTTTTGCCATAAATTATTGTTGCTAAAATCTATTTTTTTTATCTCAACCTGTCACAACGCTAATGAATCCCGCAATTATTGCTCCTACAACCATTCCTAAAAAAATCCAGATCGTATATACAAAGTGAGACAAACCTCGCACAACGGTATTAGGGTGCTCCGTCGCGCTCTGCAGAAATTTGTCAATTTTACTTGGCCCTTTCGCACGCTCCTCCTCTACCTCCTTTTCCGCCCGTTTTTCACGTTCAATCTGCCGCTTCAGATTAATATTTATTATAGATCCACAACCCTCACAGTAGTCTCTATTCAAATTTAAAGTACCACATTCCAGACACTTTACATACGATTTCTGACTCATAACTGTCTATTTTTGCGACTTGCAAAGTGCAAATCAAAATGCAAATTTAAGCATATCAAAACGATAAAGAAAATTTGGCTTTTTAGTGAGATTTGTCCAAGTTTTAGAACTGTAATCTTTGTTTTTTGGGCGCATCCCGTCGCCATAACGACTTTCTTACCATAGAAAATAACGTAGGCTCGGGTTGGGCTGTACTCTATATCTTTGCTGCCAGAATTCTATTTTTTAAGTTTGACAATTTACTTTGGCAGCAAAGGATGCCGTTCCCATCCCTTGCGCGGCAAGTCGTTAACCACAAAAATTTATCTAAAATCGGAGTGATATTTTCCAAGAAATTAAAGCTCAATTCGTCCTTTACAAAGTATCTTTGATAGAACGTTTGCTTTGCGAAGCAGTAGGTTAATTCGCAATTCAGTTAGCTAAAAGATTTTAAAATTTTTTCTAACTATATTTCAAAATTAGCACATATACCAGCGCAATAACAACCAGATCTATTTTAAAAGTTACATCATCAAAATGACAAACACTCTTCATCAAGAAACCAAAGCTAAGCTACTTCACAAACTTCATCATTCGGGCAAAATGCTTGTACTTCCAAATATTTGGGATCCTTTGGGTGCTGTTTTACTAGAAAGCTTGCATTATGAAGCTATCGCCACAGCAAGTGCATCAATGTCATATACCAATGGTTATGATGATGGCGAAAATTTACCTTTTCACGACTTTCTGAGTATGCTAACAAAAATTGTAAACAGTGTCTCAATTCCAGTTACCGCAGATATCGAATGCGGGTATGCTACTAACGATAAGCAGCTCGAAGAGAATATAAGAAAACTCATTGCAACTGGCATCGTGGGCATAAATATCGAAGACACGGACAAAGAAACTGGCTGCCTGATTCCGATGGAAGTGCAATCCATGAAAATTCGTCTCATAAAAAATATTTCTGCCGAAATGGGAATCTCATTATTCATCAATGCGCGAACGGATGTTTATATTCATGGTGATAAATTTGAAACTGCCGAATCCAAACTCCAAGAAACATTAAAAAGAGGATTTGCTTACAAAGCTGCTGGAGCAGATTGCTTCTACCCAATTGTTATGCGAACGGAGCACGACATAAAAACCACGGTTGAAGCCCTCAAAATGCCAGTCAATATTTTGACACTTCCCGGTATTCCAGAGTTGAAGATGCTTAATGAAATAGGTGTCGCAAGAGTTAGTTTGGGACCATCGTTTTTGAAAATTGCGATTAGAGCAATGAAAGATTTAGCCATTAAACTCAAAGATTTTGAAGGTCTTTCAGAAATTACGGGAAACGAAATCACATCAGATTATTTAAAAGGATTAGTCAATAAAAAATAGTAGTACGTTATGACAACACGAATTTCAATAAAAGATCTTGAGCCAGAAGCTTATAAAGCGATGATGACTTTGGAAAAGTATTCAGCGAAAACCGAAGTAGCACAGCAACTTAAGGAACTCATAAAGATTAGAGCTTCACAAATTAACAAATGTGCGTATTGTATTGATATGCATACCCAAGACGCCATCAAGTATGGTGAGGATCAAAGAAGAATCTACCTATTATCAGCGTGGAAAGAATCGCATCTTTTCTCTGATAAGGAAAAAGCCGTTTTGCAATTGACAGAAGAAGTCACCAAAATATCGGACGATGGTGTTTCGGACGATACCTACAACAGAGTTTTGGGGCATTTTGGCGAAAACGTAACCGCACAAATCATTATGCTAATTATCATTATTAATTCCTGGAATAGAATCGCAATTTCTACAAGGATGCTTTATAAGGAGTAAACTACATATTAAAGAAAGTAGCAATCGAAAATTAGATCTGAGTCCACTACAATGATTGATAGTTTTAGAATTAAAATCACAATCTTTCTTGCGGACTTTTTCTAAAATAACAATAATTCAGCTTTAGTATCGATGAATGATTTAGTCATAATAAAACCTTATTTAGTTTCAGACAAACCAATATTACTAGAATTGCTACAATTAAATACTCCTAAATATTTCGTCTCTGAAGAAGAAGCAGATTTCAGTAATTATTTAGAAAACGAACTTGAGTTGTATTACGTGATTGAGTATGAAAGAAAAGTTGTAGGTTGTGGAGGAATAAACTTCGCTGATAACAGTACAACTGCCATAATAAGTTGGGACATTTTGCATCCTGACTATCAAGGGAAATCATTAGGTTCAAAGCTGTTACAATTTAGATTGGAAAAAATCAAGACAATTAGCAGTATCACTAAAATTATTGTTAGAACTTCACAACTAGCTTATAAATTTTATGAAAAGCAAGGATTCAAGCTTCTTGAAATCACAAAAGACTACTGGGCAGAAGGTTTGGATATGTATTTTATGGAATTCACAAAAATTAAATAGTACCTTTAAGCAAAGAAATAATTCTGAAAGCTTTTAATCCCAACTTCATGAAGTCCAACAAAAAACCAAAATTAGTTCTACTTTCCGACTTATGGGGAAACGAAAATGGCGAATGGATTAGCTACTACACTTCTATTTTAGATTATTATTTTGATTTGTCTTTTTACAATTGTGCTGAACTTGCGGAAATAAATATAATAAATCTACAGCAGGAGAAAATACATCAGCACTTTGTCAATGGCGGTATCGACAAAGCGGTGAAAAACCTCTTGGAAAGTGAAAGTGAAAAAATCAATATTCTCGGTTTTAGCATCGGTAGTACGATCGCTTGGAAAGCCGCACTGCAAGGACTAAAAGTGGAGAATTTATTTGGGATCTCCGCTACTAGACTTCGATATGAAACCGAAAAACCTTTGGTTAAAGTAGAATTATTGTTTGGAAATGATGATAGTTTTAAACCTGACTTAAAATGGTTTGAAGATATGAACATCAAGCAACACTTTATAACAAATCAAGATCATGAAATGTATAAAGAAAAAGAAATTGCACATGAGATATGCAATATCATTATTAACCAGATAGTTCCAAGTTTGTAGGGCATACCTGCATTACGATTTAAAGCAGTTTACATCTAAAACTTCAGCAAAATGAATGAACGTATTTGGACTGATGACTCGTTTATATTTTCATGTTCTAAGATGCATTTCAGGAGTTTTAAAAATAGATATTACAGATCCTAGAATTTTAGTCTGCTGCTAGACGGTGCCAACTCGTACTTGTTGTGAATTCTATAAAGTCTATTTTATTTTTACTGCTTCAACCCAAGACTAATTCCCTTACTACTTATATTAATAGACTAACTTACCTCACTGTACGATCTGATGTAGTTAATATTCTTTCGGCGAAAGCCAAAAAAAAATCAGATGTAAACTTGATCTTTTTCTACTCTCTCATCACATCATTCAGCAACCAATCTTCTAGCTGCTGAGAATCATCGTTTGAATGCAGCACAGTCAGATCACCTGTGCGTTCCAGGACGACTGCTTTAACATGTGAAAGTTGCATCACATTTAAGGCGCGTAATTTTGAGCGTAAGTCTGCTTCTGTGATATGCGCTTTGTCAAGGTTCTTGTGTAGGATTGTACTTCCATTCATCAACAGCAAGGGGTGATTATCCACAACATTTAAAAAACTTTTATAACGCATCAAATAAGCAACTAAACTTTGCAAAGCAAAAATACTCGCAAGTGCTACAACGCATTTAATTAAAGTAACTTCCTTGAGTACCATTCCGCTGGCAATTACCGATCCTATTGCAATGGTGGTGGCAAAATCAAAACTTGACATTTTGCTGAAACTGCGCTTACCGGAGATTCTGACCAAAATAATCATCGCAGCATAGATTCCAACAGTGGTTAATAGTATCGAAAAAAATGCTAGTTGAGAGATTCCGAAAAATTCATCCATGATTGTGTGATTTAAAATTTGAGTTCTAATTTAATTCAAAAAAATTAATAATACTCCTCAGCACTTTCTTATATAACATTTCGAAGTTGATAATTCATAACCTTTGTTGTGGCTGGGACTATTTCCCGTAATGCTTCAACCGGGGACAACTACCCTAGAAGATAACTGAAGAGTCGAAGTCATCTCATAAATCTATATGAAAAAATTATTACCTTTATTCTTATTGTTTTTTATCTGCACGCACGCACAAGTAAAAGATCTTGGAGAGCTGTCTTCTGGAAAGTATTTGGATTCCAGAATAGTGTATAATGACGACGGCGACGATGTTTATGGATACCTTTTACTCTATGAAAATGACCGAAAAAGTAAAGCTGTCTACGAATTAGAATATGTATTACTCGACAAAAACTTGAATAAGTTGACGTCTTGAAGTTTCATTCAAAATAGATTTTCGACATTTGTAACGTTAAATATCAGATTTACTTTTGTTCGGGAAACT
Source organism: Flavobacteriales bacterium (assembly GCA_038243675.1). Lineage (GTDB taxonomy): Bacteria > Bacteroidota > Bacteroidia > Flavobacteriales > Flavobacteriaceae > Flavobacterium. The sequence goes on along the minus strand of JBBSQV010000055.1, from coordinate 7,821 downwards.
GGAAACAAATTGGTAATTGGAATTCAAGACAGCAGCAATTTTATGGGTGAAGTAATCGCAGGTAACTATCGTTATAGAGAGTTGGATTTAGAAACATACACTCTTTCAAAATCAGTTTACGATGAAAAATATGCATAAAACTGTTGAGAATGAAACAGCGGATTCTTAAGTGACTTTTCAAGAATTGAAAGAAAATAGACCTTTGGTTGCCGTTGGTAGCAGTAATTTTTTGCTGTTTGTTGAAACCGAATTTAAAAGCGCCATCATAAGTGGTAATTACGAGCAGAAAATAGCAAGAGAGATCCGTAGTTTTACGATTTTTGACAAACACTTTAATGAGGTATGGCAATATAAATTCAACAATAGCGGAACTAAAGAATTTGATATGTTTGAATATTACAGCAGCGAAGGCAATGATATGATACTTAAACGTAATAATTTTGAAAAAGTTGAACGATAAACAGAAACCTATTACGATGTTTTTGATCTAACTTCAGGCGTTAAGAAATTTTCTATTAAGTAATCCGACGGAGAAACTTTAAATACTGTGCAGACAATAAAGTAACCAAAAATGAGTCAAATATGACGGCTTGGGATCCAACTCTCAAATATTACGGAGCGTTTGATTATTTATATTCTCAGAAATTAGAAGGAGATAACTACGCATATTTCTATACAGATAATGAGAAGAAAGGCACACGAAATCCTAAATGGATTTTGGGCGCTATCACCCAAGTTGATGGGAAGTATAATTATGAAAAGATTCCCATGACCACTGAGAAAGGACAAATTTATCCTGTGAAAGCTAAGAATGGTTATATTTTATTACGAGAAGTTGCTGATAAAAAATCTACTATACGATTGGAAAAAATAAATTATTAGGACACATAATTCTAAATGAAAAATGCAAGAGATGTCCTCTTGCATTTTTCTTTTTTATACTATTACGAAAGCCATTCGTACGGTTTCTAAAGTTATTTACTTTTTGCTTGTCCTATAAATGATGGATTGCAACTTTACTTTATGACTTCAACCGAAGACTACTACCCTGCTAGATATCTTGCGAAGATTCGACATCTAATCTAGCAATCAACTTGTTGCCAAAATTCTTTCGGCGAAAGCCAAAAAAAATTAATCCAAAACCTTTAAAGCCGCCTTTGCGATATCCACATCGGCAGATCCGTGAGCGCCACCAACGCCTATCCCGCCTACAACGACGTTATTTATAAAAATCGGCACTCCTCCATCCATAATCGAAAAATTGGGATCCAGATAACGAATATCCTCGGGAATCACGCCGTCCTTGACACCTTTGGCAATCAGGGCAGTCTCACGTTTTTGTGAGCAAGCTGTGTAGGCTTTCTTAAAACTCGCACTCAAAGTATGCACTCCAGCGCTGTGATGACGCTGCACGCCAAGAATCTGACCCGATTTGTCGACAACTGTAACGGTGATGAATTGTCCGTTTTTATTGGCTTCAACCATTGCAGTTTGAACAATTTTGGCAGCCATTTCGCTCGAAAGAATAGGTTCTGTTATCATTTTATTTTGTGAAAAGCTATTTGTGGCGAAGCACAGAAATAGCATTATTAAAGAATTTTTCATTGACAGTTTTAAAAATATATTTTATGACATTGGAAAAAAAGTTTTTCTCAGCTTTTGACAAAATACCATTTTTTAAGCTAAGAAGTTAAATTTCGACACTAAGTTTTCTTTGGGCGCGACCCTTTAGGTCGGGTTTTCCACTGTATCTTTTCTTCCGCAAGCTCCAGAAAAGGATGCCGTTCCACCCCCTCGCGCAAGAACGTCGTTGAAGAAATAAGATCGTTAAAGAAGTTATATTTCTGCTTTCAGAACAAATAACAAAATAGGAACTGTTGAAAATACATCTTTCCCAGAATACTACTTATATCTATAAGGACCAATAATTTTAAATTCAAAAAGACAATCTGCTAGTACTTGTCCAGCGCCACTATTATGAACTACGTCCAAAGTCGTTTTAAGAATTCTATTGCATTTTTATAACTTACATTATCGCATATATCACTTCCAAACTGCTTTTCAATATGCTCGTTCAAACCTATATAAGAAGCTGAATTTTCGTGCTCTCTATGGTAAAACGGAATTCTAGATTTGTCTGGATGGTTTTTAGAAAAGAAGAAATCTGCGCCATAAGCAACTGCTTTTTCTCCGCCAAGTTCCAGTCCGTGGTTTAGATGTTCGTATAATACTTCTGGATGCTCATTATTTACAAATGCTCGCACGAAATTAAGTCCGATTAAACCCTGACGATTTATTATTTCTTTTGCAATATCGTCTGGTAGATTCCGAGGATGATCTGAGATTGTTCTGTAATTTGAATGACTTGCAAGTATGGGCACGTTGAGATTTTGTTGCGAAATATAATTTAGCATATCGTAAGCTAAAGCATCACTTGTGTGCGAAAAATCTATGGCGATATTCTTCTTATCTAAAAAGTCAATCAAAGCTTTACCGTCGTCTTTTAATCCAGCTTTCGAATAATTGCCGCCGCCAAATCTGTTTTCTAAATGATGTGTCAGTCCGATATAAAACAGATTCCCTACGTTATCAATTATAATTTCAAGATTTTCAAAACCTTTCTTTAGTGGTAAATCTTCATCACAAAAAGCGGACGCATTTTCTAATGAAGCTAGAATTCCAATTTTTTTGCTTTGACTAAAATTTTCTAAATGCTGCCTTTCTAAACGAAAAAACTCATCACTAGTAGAACACAAATTCTTGAAAATCTCACTTTGCTGAATTCCTTTCAGATGACTTTTTGTTTCAGTCGCTGCGAAAATTGCCATTACTTGCAGTTTGACATTTCCTTCTTTTAAATATGGAACTGCGCAACCCATATCATCTGTGTTATTGATATCGGAATTTGATTGATTTAGGTATGATAATAAATCGCAATGTAAGTCTATGATTGGATTTTTCATAAGTTTTATTTTAGGAATTCTAATAATGTAGTGGACAGATAATTCAACTTTTGAGTCTAGTTAAAAAATAGGCAAGAGTTCCAATCTCATTTATAATTAATTTTGAAACTAAAGCTTTTTACAAGATTTGACTTGAAAATATGTATTGTCGCATTTATTCTCACTTTTGGTTGATCTTTCTTCTGGCAAAAGTTCTAAGCTAATATTTAACTCCAATCCGTTGATAAACAAAATGCATCAGCCAAGCTGGCCCGATTAGTAAAAACTGAATATCTTTTAAAAACGACGGCTTCTTGCCTTCTATTTTATGCCCGTAAAATTGCCCCATCCATGAAATAATAAATACACTAATTCCAATTGCCCAAAGAGGGAAATCTGAATTCTGAACAAGAATTTCTGATATAAAAAGACAGATACTAATAAAAATAAACATTCCGACGGCAATTGATCCTGACAAAGAAAAATAATAAAAAAGTACAGGAATCATTATAATTACTGCCCAATTTGAAAAGAGATGTTTTCCGAACGTTTCTACCAGAAGCGCATTTGGAATTGAATACAAAAGTGCAATAATAGCCCAAAATATCAGCGGAACACAAATCCAATGAATAGCTTTGTTAGTAAGATTTTGATGGCTTATGCTATACTCGTCGAGAAGAATTTGGAATTTTTTGCTCATAGAATACTTGTTTTTGGAAATGTTGGAATTCAGATTCTAATGTACAAATCTTTGGGTTACATTTCTGAATAAGAATCCCTTCTATAAATTTTGGGTACAAAAAGATATTATAATACTCTAAAATTCAAATATCTATAATACTTGCTTACAATATCTCTAGTGCAGCCATTATTCGTGACTCAAGATGTCTATATTATTATGAGCAATAATGCTTCGGAAATGGAAAGATCTCCTTTTTGCCAGATGTCTTGTAAACTAGTTTCGGCCTCATTTGCAAAAGTCATCTAGCGAGTTGAAGTCTTTTGGCGAAAGCCTAAAAAAATTTCCGATTATAGCTAAAAATTTTAATACAAATCTAGAAGTAGTGCTTGTTTGCCAATTATTCTGAGCATTTCAATCTAATTATAAAGTAATTTTATTTCAAATATTTTTCGCCATTCTCGCGAGTTCTAATAATCTTTGCAGGAATTCCGTAGGCTAAAACATTGTTTGGCAAATCTTTTGTTACAAGTGCGCCAGCGCCCACAACGGTATTTTCGCCAATATTTAATCGATCCATAATAGTTACTCCCAAAGTAATCGCCGAATATTTCCCAATAGTCACTTTGCCACCCGTTATTGAACCAGCAGAAATACTACCAAAATCGCCAATTGTGCAGTCGTGTTCGAATTGCGCACCAGTTGCAAAAAAACAAAAATTACCCACAGTGCTGCTCGGATTGAAAATACAACCAGCCATAACAACAATTCCGACTCCAAATTTTACATTCATTCCTATAATTGTAGAAGGATGAATCGCGTTTACAAATTTGAAATCTGGCATTTGGGCTATAAGAGAATCATAAACAATTTTACGAGACCAATTGTCACCAATTGTAATTATGCCTGCATCAATTCTATATTTTGCAACTAACTCAATCAATTGTTCTTGTCTGCCAACAACCGTATAACCAAATAATTCACTACCAATTTCATTAATAGAGTCTACTATTCCTACAATATTGTACTTCCCTTCTTTGAGAATAATATCTATGCAGTAGTTGAGATGTAAACCTCCTCCAAATAATAATATGTTTTCCATAAAGTATTTAATGCTTTTATTTTTGATCGTACAGCTGGTCTATGATACTAAAAAATCACTTCACTACATTACAAATATAACTGAATGATTTTTAACTTTGAATTTAAATGTGTTTTGGAATCACAAGATCATATAGAATAATCAACGTTATAAATATTGAGGTAGAAATCACTAACGATATTTAATAGTAACATTTCGAACTGGATTTCAGTTTAAAATCATCAGTTATTTCAGATGAAAATCCAAAACATTATGCCTTCAACCAAAGAGAAATTTCCTTCTTGCTGGACTTATATTAAACGATATCTGACTAGCTTAGCAAAAGTCATCAATCAAATTGATGTGTTTTGGCGAAAGCCTTAAAATTTTCAGAATAAATCTCCTTTATTTCCACAAAAAAAGAGGACGTTTAAATCCTCTTTAATTTATTATACTGAAATTTATGTATTCATCACGCCCGAAAAAATAACGGGTTTAGAAAAAATATAGTTCGAAATTTATTCTACGATAAACTTACCGTTCATCATTGAGTAATGCCCAGGGAACGAACATAAGAAATCGTAAGTTCCTTTTGCAGGAGCAGTGAAAGTTACAGTTGTACTTTCGCCACCACCAATAGTTTTAGTGTGTGCAATAACGTCTTTTCCATCATTTGGAATATAATCATTATCTTTTGCTTTAATTGCTTCGGCAGCAAAATCAGCCATTACTACACCTTGGTTCAATAATACAAAGTTGTGACCCATTGCTGTAACTGGCAATTTACCTGTGTGATTTAATGTTAAAACGACAGTTTGTCCTTCTTTAACTTTAATCTCGGATTTGTCATACTGCATTGCATCATTTGAATTCAATGTGATGTCTATTGATTCTTGCTTTTCTGGACTTACCACTTCTTCAGTAACTACAATGTTTTCGTCTGTTGTAACTTTTTTGTCATCTTTACAAGAAGTTAGAGATAATAGGCTTAAAGCCATAATTGCTAAAACCGATTTGAATTTGAAATTTTTCATGTTTATTTTATTTTTATGTAAAGATAAGAATATAAGATAATTTTCAGCGAATTGTTTATAAAAATATTAAGACAAATTAATCCTTTTATATTGATGGATGAAAGTTAATTTTATTTCTGAAAAAGTTGGGGAGAATTTGCTGGTATTCTCCACTGCTTACTGGGCGGTTGAATATTTTTACCATTAAGGAATTCTGAAAAATTAAGCTGGATGATTTTAAGCGCAAAGATTTATGAGTGGTGAATTTTTAATGGTTTATTTTTTTGCCATTAATGCATTAAGCAAACACTTAAAAAATTTGAATTTCTACTAGTAAAAAGCCTCGTCACAGCCGCTACAACTAACTTTCAATTGTAAGTAGGTACTCGCCCCAGTCAGGCAACAGTTTGCGTGAGACAAGCATCAGAAATGATATAGTTGTCCAAAAAGTACTATTTTTCCGTTACGGAAGGCGTGCGAATTTCCGTTACTCGTTTATAACGAGTACCTACTTTCTTAAAAGATGTAAACAAAACGTTCGCAAGGCGGATTATTTTAAATTTGAAGAAAAGCTAAGTTGGACGGTTTTCTTCGCGAAGATTAATGAACCTTATGGTTTATTCTCTTACCTCATTTCTTATGAAAATATTAAACTTTATAGCTTCAACCGAAAACAAATTTCCTTCTTGCTACACTTGATCTTAATTACTTTCCGCCTCGTTTTGCAAAAGTCAAATATCCAGTTGAAGTCTTTGGGCGAAAGCTTAAAAATTATTATCAAGCTAAAACCTCAAAAACCTATTATTTCGACACACTAACTTTAATTTTTAGTTGTGACTAAAAATAAGTTCAAAACCAGCTTTTTTTTATAACTTTGCCATAAATGTTAGATTATGAAACAATTGATACTTATTGCCCTAGTTTGCGCGTCGTTTGTGAGTTGTAAAAGCGACAAACCGACGGACGGAAAATTCCATATAGTGACCACAACTTCGATGATCACAGATCTTGTTGAGAATATTGGTGGAGACAAAGTTGTCGTGCAAGGCCTGATGGGTGCTGGTGTAGATCCGCATCTTTACAAAGCAAGTGAAGGCGATGTTTCTAAATTATCCAACGCCGATATGATTCTCTATAGCGGACTTCACTTGGAAGGGAAATTGGTTGACGTTTTTGAGAAAATGCAAAAGCAGAACATTAATACGGTTGCAGTTGCTGATGCTTTGGACAAAAAAGATCTGATCGGTTCTACTCTTTTTGCATCGAATTACGATCCACATATTTGGTTTGATGTTACAAACTGGGAGAAAATTACTGTTTTTGTAGCCGACCAACTTTCTGCAGCAATGCCAGAAAACAAAGAATTTTTTCAAGCCAATGCAGATGCATATTTGAAGAAACTAAAAGTTTTGAAAGAGGAAATTGAAGCTGAGATTGCCACTCTTCCAGAAGATAAACGCCGATTGGTTACCGCTCACGATGCCTTTAATTACTTTGGAAAAGCGTATAAATTTGACGTAGTTGGTTTGCAAGGAATATCAACAGCTACCGAAGCTGGAGTGCAAGATGTTCAGAAAACCGCGTCTTATATAATTGACCATAAAGTGAAAGCTGTTTTTATCGAAAGTTCGGTTCCAAGACGTACGGTAGAAGCTTTGCAAGCAGCGGTGAATTCAAAAAACCACAACGTGGTCATTGGCGGAACTTTATTTTCTGATGCTTTGGGAAATCCTGGAACTCCAGAAGGAACCTATATCGGAATGTTCAAATTTAATGTTCACACCATCGTTAGTTCCCTAAAATAATGGAAAAAATAGCAGTTAAAGTAGACGATCTCACGGTAGCATACAATTACAAACCTGTACTTTGGGACATCGATTTGCAGATTCCCGAAGGGGTTTTGATGGCGATTGTGGGGCCAAATGGTGCTGGAAAATCAACCTTGATCAAAGCGATTTTGGGTATCCTAACTCCAATTGCTGGAAGCGTTTCTATTTTTGGAAAACCATACAAATCGCAACGACAAAAAGTAGCTTATGTTCCGCAGAAAGGAACTGTAGATTGGGATTTTCCCACCACCGCGCTCGATGTTGTAATGATGGGAAC
>JBBSQV010000054.1:0-16641 GCA_038243675.1 Flavobacteriales bacterium | reverse complement strand
TTATTCTTGATGAGGTTTCAGATTGCTATATCTCATCAGATCAATGCAGAAAAGTACAGTTTAATCCGTTGCTTTCTGATTTTGAAACTGTTCGAGATTACTGTGTTTTGTTTTTAGAAAATAGCGTCTCATTCAATTACAAAAATGATTTGAAGTTATTCGCGTTCTTGTTGCCAATGGAATATGTTTTTGAAGATTTTATTTATGGATTTATAGATAAAGAAATTGAAGGTGTAAATCCGAAAGGGCAGGCGAAAGGCACGTATTTAGATGAAGCGAAATCTTGTGGTTTAAAGCCGGATTTGTTATTAGAATTCGCAGATCACAGAAAGATTATTGCAGATACCAAATACAAAATGGTTTATGCCGATAGTACAGATGCCAAAAAGGGAATTTCGCAGAATGATTTATATCAGATGGTTGGGTATGCAATTCGATTTGGTATTACCGAGATAAAGCTGCTTTATCCAAATACTTGTAGGGGAATTACCGCTACTGATTTGAAAACGATTACAATTATTGATGAACTTGCCAGTCAGCAAAAGATTACAATCGAAGCGCATCAATTACCTATTATGGATAAATCAATTTCTATTGAAAATCTCAATAAAATGAAATTGTCTGATTGCTTTGGAGAGTTGAAAAATGAACTAAAAAGTAGATTGGAAGAAATTCTCTTTCCTTATGAAACGAAGATTTAAGTTGAAATAGGTCGTCAATAGAACTACGAAATCCATAGCCCTGATGGGAACGACCCGAGCGAAGCGAACTGGCGAAGCACATCCTTTCCTGCCCCTTTTTAGGGCAGGAAAGTTATAGTAGACAGCAGGAAAAAGCTCCAAATAAAAATACTATCAATTAGAAATGTATTTGTTAAAATCATTAGTCAGCGTCGAGGCGAAAGAATACCTTGCAGGCATTCTAATCATTTTTTTTCGGGCTTGCAATCACAAATTTAGATTACTATTTCACTTGAATATCAATAGGCTGTAAAACATGAAACTGTTGTGTTATGAAAGAAAAATTACATTGGAAAGGTTTACTTTTTTCTGTGGTATTACTGGTAGGAATATTATTTTTTCCAGTTTTTGATGAGTCAAAAGTGAATGGTGCATTGGCAATCTTATTGGTCGCAGCGAGTTTGTGGATATCGGAAGCGATTCCGTTATCAATGACCGCTTTGTTAATTCCTGTGATGGCAGTATTACTGAAAGTCGCCACACCAGCAGCGGCTTTTGGCGAATTTTCAAATCCTGTAATTTACTTATTTATGGGTGGATTTGTGCTAGCGGGGGCACTATCTGCACACTCTCTCGACATGTTATTGGCGCACAAACTGATGTTGCTGGCGAAGGGCAATTTCTATAAATCAGCGATTTTATTGATGCTCGCAACTTCATTAACCGCCTGCTGGGTTAGCAATACCTCGACCGCCGCGATGATGATTCCGCTGGCATTGGGAATGTTGGCAATAACAGATAGCAAAAAATCGACTTCGGAAGCAAAATTCCTGTTGTTGGGAATAGCATACGCGGCGAATATTGGCGGAATAGTCACGATGATTGCAAGTCCATCAAATGCGATTGGAGCAGCGACATTGGGCTTATCATTTTCCGAATGGTTGCTCTACGGCATTCCGATTTTCCTGATAAGCTTTCCGATAATGGTACTCGTTTTGACATTGTATTTTAAACCAGACAGAAAGATTTTAATTCCGACCGTGCCCTTGCCTGGAAAGAAAAGTAAAGATAGGACGGCACTGATTGTGATTTTTGCAATTACTGTTTTACTATGGGTTTTTGAAGGTGTATTAGCGCCAATAATGGGAGTTCCGTCGGGATTTAGTTCGCTAGTTGCAATTGTGTCTATCTTATTACTTTTTATTTTTAAAGTAATGACCTGGGAACAAATTATAGCTTCGGTACGTTGGGATATTTTACTGCTTTTTGGCGGTGGATTGACGTTGGGATTTTTGGTGGAAAGTACTGGTTTGGGGAGCATTTTGATAGGTGGTATTATGTCTCTGAGCGAACAGATGCCGCTGATTCTTTTCTTGTGGATGATTGTGATTGGCTCGATTATTATGACCGAGTTTATGAGCAATACTGCGAGTGCAGCGTTGATTTTACCGTTGCTTTATACCTTGGCAGTTGAGTCGCAAATAAATCCGATGATTCTCGTGCTTCCCGCAACGATCGCGGCTTCGTACGGTTTTATGATGCCTGTGGGCACGCCACCAAATGCAATGGTTTTTTCGACGGGAATGGTGCCGCAGAAAGATATGATGAAGGCTGGATTAGGACTCAATATCATATTTTCGATTGTGCTGACGTTGTTTTTTTATTTTTGGTTTCGATAGAGACGTTGGAATGCAACGTCTGTACGGCAACGTTTTTAAATGCCAAGTTTGATTGGAAATTTCTGTCAAATTTCATTTCAAAAGATCTTTTTAATACCATTTTCATGAATCTCTTCCCTTGTGAAACGAAGATTTAATTTCAATTTTAAAAAAAGGTAGTCAATAATACTACAAAACCCCTAGCCCTGATGGGAACGGCATCCTCTTGTGGGGCTGCGAAGCAGGCAGCCTCACAAGAGATACAGTGGACAGCAGGATAAAGCTCCAAAAAAAACTAATTATCGAATAAGTGCAAAGTGAGATTTAAATATTTTTGAAACATTATTTTCGAAGTATTCAACTGTGAACCAATAATCTGTGGCGGGCATTAATTTCCCATTATAAGTGCCATCCCATCCATATTTTAGATTTTTTACATCATAAAGCAATTTCCCGTAGCGATCAAAAATTCTAAGTTTGGTTGTCTCTTTATCAAGATATTTTATAGTCCAAGAATCATTATATCCATCGTCATTTGGAGAAAAGAATTTTGGATAATTAATAATTAATAGGTCCTTGATGAGCGACACAGCATTGCAGCCATCGATATCCATTACCTCGATAGAATGAAAACCGGTTGGTATATTGGTAAAAATCGCACTAGATTGAAAAGTGCCATTGTCTAATTTGTAAAGGTAATTTCCAGCAGGAGTAGGGATTACTGTAATAGTTTGATTCTCTAAAAATGCGTCAGTAACCGTGTAATGTAGACTGATCAATACAGGCTGATCTACAGCAATAGTAATAGTTTGATTACTTGCGCATTGTCCCGTATTTGGCACAAAAGTATATGTGCTGCTAGTGTTGTAATTGATTGTAGAAGGAGTCCACTTGCCAGAAATTCCGTTTGGAGAGACCTGCTGCAAGGTCATTGAATGATCATTTGAACACACCTCCAAATTTTTGAAATTTGGTTGTACTAATGGTTTAACTTCAATATGCAGGGTCTGAGCTGCAAAACATAAATTGGTTGTAGGAGTAAAAGTATAATCTCCACTAGTAGTATTACTGACAATATTTGGAGACCAAACGCCGATAACATCATTGGGAGCTATATTCGGTAAAATAGGAGCGACATCGCCAACACAGATTGCGGAAATTTCGGCAAAATCTGAGAGGATAGATTCGGTTATTTCAATAGTGATTTGGACGGGAGGTCCCGTGATACACTGTCCTGCATTTGGAATAAATGTAAAAACAGTTTCACCTACCACAGCAGTATTTATTTTGGCAGGATTCCATACACCAATGATCGGGACTGTATTTGTTGATTGCGTTGGCAATGGTGACGCTATCGAAAATTGGCATAATGTGGAAGGCAGAGTGCCAAAAGTGGGCACTTCTATAGCTGCAACGGATATTGTAATAGTCGTAATTTCGGCACATGAAAACGCAATTGGATCTGGGGTAAAAGTATAGGTATCACTTGTGGTATTACTGACTGTAGTAGGATTCCAAGTTCCTGAAACTCCATTTGAAGAAGTAGGAGGTAAAACAGGTGCAACATCGCCGCTACACAAAATAGTTGGAATAGTAAAAGTAGGAGTTTGTACGTTTAAACACGGGCAGTTAATTCTTACTGGTAATGAATAATCAGTTGGATCATCCATAGTGCCATTATCAGAATAACCGTTTCCAATCTGACCAAAATAATTGGAACCCCAGCCATATCCTGTACCATCATTTTTAAGACCAATTGTCTGAAACAACTGCGAAGAGACCGTTTTCCAATCTGAATCTGTACCGATTTGTATGATAACTGCACTATTATTTGTGGTACCATTGCCTAGTAAAGGATTTCCTGTTGCCCAGAGTGTTCCATTATTTTTCAGGAAAAAACTTTTGTCATATCCGCAATCTACCATTTTCCAATCGCTATCGGTACCAAGTTGAACAGGCGATAAATAAGGGCCTTGTGTTGGCAGTCCAAGAATTCCAGAAGTGTTGGTACCCCAACCCCAAATTGTACCATTGGTTTTTAGTCCGATACCAACTGAAAATTCAGTAGAAACAGCAGCCCAATTAGTATCTGTGCCAACCTTTGTAGGAATAAAATTACCAGAATAGGTGGTTCCATTCGCTAATTCACCATGATTGTTGTAAGATCCCCAAGTCCATAGTGTGCCATCGGTTTTGATTGCTGCAGTATAATTTGGACCAGAATTAACGATTTTCCAATTTGTATCGTTGTTTACTTTTGTCGGAATTAATTTAGGCGTTGTGGTTCCATCTCCAACGTCGCCATGTAGATTCACTCCCCAGCCCCATAATGTTCCGTCAGATCTAATTGCGAATGATATTGAGCTTCCTGCGGAAATGCCCACATAATTTGATTCTGTTCCAATTTGTGTAGGTACTAGTATTTGGGTAGTACTTCCAAGACCCAATGCGCCGTGAACGCTATTTCCCCAGGACCAAATAGTTCCATCTTCCTTTAATGCTACACTATGTCCATGTCCAGAAGATATTGCTTTCCAATTTGTGGCGGAACTAATTTGAGTGGGAATATTTCTGTCTATATTCGTGCCGTCGCCTACACTACCTACCGAATTTGTTCCCCAAGCCCACAGCGTTCCATTTTGATGAATCGCAATTGTATTGTTTGCGCCGCATTCTAATATTCGCCAACATTGACTTTGCATCGTACTACAATAAAATAATGCTATAATAAATAGTAGAATCTGCTTCATTTGGGCGGAAATATTTTTTGCAGCAAAAGTATTATATTATTGTTCAATTTTGAAATTCTGTAGATGAATAATTAAGTATCGTTTTTAATAAATAGGGTATCTTTTTTTGAGGTGAAGAGGTTTGAATATCTGAGGGTATGCAGGTTAAATTAAAAAAATCTGAGATCTGGAATATATTAAATAATGGAGATTGTGGCAAATACGAAGGGTGACTTTTTCAGTTAGTTGCTAGAGTAATTATTTTAATATTTTTTATAATATATTTTCATTTTGGCAAAATAATAATTAGTCTTGTGGACCGCGAAAGATGTTTTAATTTCTAATTTCTTACATAAGATGTAGGGTTTAAACTTATAATAATCGCAGAATCCCACAAAATATTATTTGAATAGTGTAAATAAAAATATATTTGAAATAATATCTTTATAGTTATTAATAGGAAAAATAATATTTTTCTAAAAACATAAAGCTATGAATATTCCAAACCAACCAATTGGCGATTACCAAAATTCAGAAGAATTAAAATTCAGCAATCAGTCTGACGATGATCGCAAAGACAATGATCGCGAAGACGAAGAGAAAGCCCGAGAAGAACTTGAAGAAGAACTAGAAGAGCAGAGTAGCGACTGGGGTGATGTTGATCCCGCAGGCGGAGAAGAGCCAGCCGCACCTGGAAGTGCCATATAATATTTAAGATTTCTGAAGCCACCGATGAGGTGGCTTTTTTTTTGGAGCTATATTGCTTTGCGCGTTCGCTTGCTCGGATCCGCCTTCCGCTATATCTTTCTTGGACTGCAGCTATTGAGGCAGTCTAAGAAACGATGCATTGCTCGTTTTTTACGGGCAGCTGCATTTGAGCGAAGGAAACTGACCGTAGGTTGTGAGGGCTATGGATTTTGGTCTTCGAAATAAGTGAATATCTATTTTTTGATATATATAAATCAAAACGCTTCTACTAGCGACCTGCCAATCTCTAAACGTAATAATAGTGCCGATTATATAACTTTTTGTAGTAATAATTTGTATTTTGCAAAATCATAATTGCTAAATTATTTGATTGATATCCAATAAATTATCTTTGCTGTTTATATAAAACAGCTCGAAAGCGATCATAATCCACGCTTTTGAATCCACATTAAGAGAGAACGATCTAGAAAATATAATTTATGTTGAAAACTACTTTGAGCAAGGGAGTATTTGTACCGAGTATGGTATTTATATTAATTGTCTCCATAACATCGGTGATTTACCCAGAAATGGCAGATCAGATATTGAGTATTATTAAGAATTTCATATTTGTAAATCTGAACTGGGTTTATGTTTGGTCAGTAACTTCATTTGTGATATTTCTGGTGTTTTTACTATTTAGTAAGTATGGCAATATTCGATTAGGAGATAATGACAGTCGGCCAGAGCATAGTTTTTTCTCTTGGGTGGCGATGTTGTTTTCGGCGGGAATGGGAATCGGACTGATGTACTTTGGCGTTGCCGAACCGATGCAGCACTATTCATCCGAAGTTTTTGGTGTGACGCAATTTGTCAATAAAGCCAAAAATGCACAGCTTTATACTTTTTTCCATTGGGGAATTCACGCGTGGGCAATCTACGGACTGGTAGGGCTTTCGCTTTCTTATTTTGCTTATCGTTTTAAACTTCCGCTGTCATTGCGGAGCTGTTTTTATCCGTTACTAAAAGAGAAAACGAATGGCAGTTGGGGAAATGTAATCGATGTTTTTGCGTTGTGTAGTACGTTTTTTGGAATTACAACTACATTAGGTTTTGGAGTGGTGCAGATAAATTCGGGACTACAAATATTGGGAATCGTTCCAAACACCAGTTTTATGTACCAAATTATGATTGTGGTCGCTTTGGTATCTCTTGCAATCGCTTCGGCGTTGACAGGAGTAGACAAGGGAATTAAATTCTTGAGTAATCTCAATGTGATTATGGTGGTTTGCTTGCTGCTATTTGTTTTATCATTAGGGCCTACAGTTTTCTTGATAGGAAGTTTTACCGAAGGTTTGGGGAACTATATCAATAACTTTTTTAATCTGACTTTTGGTACTCACGTTTACAATCCCGAACAGTTGCCCTGGTTTTACGATTGGACAATCCTTTATTGGGCTTGGTGGATTTCGTGGTCGCCTTACGTGGGACTTTTTATCGCCAAAATTTCCAAAGGTAGAACGATTAGAGAATTCATTGTGGCGGTATTGCTGATTCCGTCGATGTTCAATTTTATTTGGATGACGGTTTTCGGAAATTCTGCTATTTGGTTTGATATGAATGTAGGTCAAGGCGCTCTAAGTGCAGTTTCAGGCAATCCTGACGCGTTGATGTTTCGATTTCTAGAATACCTGCCATTCTCAAGTATCGCGAGTTTTATGACCATTCTGATTGTGATTATATTCTTTGTAACCTCGGCGGATTCGGGAATTTTCGTAATGAACAGCATTGCCACCAAAAACGCAGAAAAATCTCCAAAGTGGCAAATTATTCTCTGGGGCGCATTGCTCGCAATTCTATCATTACTTCTACTAAATGCTGGTGGATTGAAAGCGCTGCAAAGTATGACTTTGATCACCGCCCTGCCATTTGCGATTATTATGATTCTGTTTATTGTGAGTTTGCTCAAAGGTCTTGCCATCGATCAATCCTATTACGATCGTACCTTTTCAAAAACTACAATTCCCTGGTCTGGAAGATTGTGGAAAGATCGATTAAAACAAATCGTAGCATCAAAAGATCGTGCCTCTGTAGATGTTTTTGTGAACACAGTCGTAAAAGAAGCCTTTACGGAATTACAGTCTGAATTTGCCAAAAACGGAATCGAGGCCAATATCAACTCCGCCGAAAACCCTTCAAAAATCGAACTTGAAATCAAGTATGATATTATAAATAATTTCATCTATGGGGTCGAAACCACCTCAAAGAAAGTTTCCAATTTTCTGATTGACGAAGACAATCTTCCCGATATTCAAGCTAAAGGAACGTTCTTTCCAAAGACATATTTTGGGGATACCCGCGAGAGCTACGACATTCAGTATTTCACCAAAAACGAATTGATTTCGGATGTGTTGAAGCATTACGACAGATTTTTGGATATTGTGTCTGAAGAGAGGAATGAGATGTTTATTAGTAGTGATAGTAATGAGAGGATTGAGTAATGAAATATGTCGTGGTCCAAATTCGCCTTAGTGTTTTCTGTTTTTAGTAATAAGATCAAATGGTCTCGCTATAAAATATTCCATTTCAAATGGATTTTGAAAACCCATTTTCGTATAATAGTTAAATAACTGATACTGGGCTTTTTCTAAGTCATTTTCCATTGCAGGATAGTCCATTTTTACATTCCATTCACCTTCATTATCTCTAATTAGTGCTAAGTTACACTGCAGAGGATAAGCTTTTAATACCCAAAGTCCACAAGAAAAATAAAACCGCTTGATCAGATTATTAATGATTTTTTCACCTAAAGCGTTGCCTCTATATTTGCTAATTATTTCTAATGTTTCAAGAAAGCAGACATTATAGTTTTCCAGCGGGTAAGATTCAAAGTAAGTGTCTAATTTATCCCAATAGTTTTTGCCTTCGTCCCATTCAAATAAAACGCTCGCCATATCAGAAATGGAACTAGTGGCATCCATAACATCAAAAAGCGGGTATTTTAGATCCATTGCCAATGAAAATAGGATATAAAACATTTTACCTTTAGCCGCTTGCTCTTGCAAACCAGATTCGTCTATCAGAAATACTTCAAAGTTGATTTCATTTATAAACTCTGTCGGGTCATGTCCTATAAGATTAATATCTAAAAAGTTCGAAGACGAATACGTAATAATAAAATCTGATGCTTCCATACTAATATGTCTTTGCGTTGATATGATGAAAGAGGCGTACTTTTATTTACATAATCATTCTGTAAATTTCCCCTAATCTTTATTTTTCTACACTACGAAACTCCTAATTTCTAAAATATAATACATCAGTTACTATTTTTTTATTCTTTTATAAAATGAAAAGTTGCAAAAAAAGCTTTTTGGACAATTCAATTGACTTGGAGATAAGGTTGATCCACACATAATAAGTCGTAATCCTTAATTTTGATCATTTCGTTTATTTTGATAATTTTTCGATTCCACTATTTCCCGATACAATATGTAATTTCCCTTTGTTTATAAGGTTTGATAACGGAAGAGGTGTACGAAGGAAGTACAATATTTGATAGAATTAATATTATTAGAGACAGTAAAACAAATTATAACTTTGTGAATTTTAGAATAACCTCTTCAAAATCCTCCTTTATAAACTCCCAGTATTTGCCTTTAAAACAAATAGGATTAAAATCTTCATCAGCTTGTTCAAAGGACGTTAAGTTTTGGATTATCAAATGGCTGTCATGTGTATAAGGATATCTTTGCTTATGTAAATCTAACATTTGGCTGATATCATAAGATTGAAGTAAATCATGTAAATCCCAAAAGTCTTTTTTTCTTCCTCCTCGTTGTACCACATCTATTTTCATGGCAATAATTTCTTCAATAGTTGCCATTCTGATACCATCAATCTCGATATAAGGCTGAATATAATTGTCGGTATAATATAAATCAAGCTTTATTGTGTTTTCTTTATTCTCTCCAATAATATAAGACTTCCCCATTGCTGGAACTATATCTAAAAAATCGACATAATCAAAGTTTTCTTTTAGGTAGTTTTCAATGGCTTTAAAATCTAATGTTCCATATTCCACGTCACTAAAAAGATCAATATCAATAGACTCTCTATGCCCTATTTGTAAACTCAATGCTGTACCTCCTACAAGTCTAAAATCTTTAAATACATCGGATTTCATTAATTGTAACAGACTATTTTTCAATAAATCGTTTACGGTACTATAATATAGCATTATACGTTTTCTTTATTTTTGTAAATAGCGTATGGCTTCCTAATGGTTTTTGTAAGTGCAACTTTAATTCTATCACTTTCATAGAAGCGTTTAATTTCTTCTTTTTCGATATCATTTCCACGTTCAAATACCCGTTTAATAACTGCAACAGCTTGACTTTGCCAGTCAATTTTAATAATATCAGTATCCCAAAATAAAGATTTCCTTAAAAGAGTCAAGTTTGGAGTATTTTGTACTGCTTTACTTTTTTCTTCCTTAATGTCAAAATAGGTTTGAAGTAAAGCTAGAGAACCTTCTTCTAAATCTAATTTCTCTTCAATTTTCAAAGCAAGTGCTATATTGAGTTTCCTCCTACCCTTTGTAATTGCATTTATTGTTTGGGGATGTTCACCTATAGAAATAGCAAAAGGACGTTGTGAAATCGCTTTTTTGTTAAGTAAGCGTTCCAATATTATGCCTGGATGTATCCCTTTGTATTTTTCGATTAAAGATTTCATATTACAAATATAAACATTTTTGTTTACACTATAACTAAGTCAATATTAATTGGTAAATAGTTATTTTTCGAAGAAATTAGCAAGAAGTATTTGTCAATTTTTATAGTTGAATATGCAAACAAAATCTTGCGGTGATTACTGTCTTTTATCACTGCAAATGGCGCCAAGCCTTGCTTATTACTGACTTGTTGTAGTATAGCTGACTGTTCAATAATAGGAAGCGTATGAAAACTTTTCTTTGTCATTACAATGCTTTTTGCATTATTTTTTTTATCCAAACAGGTGCTAGATCTATATCATGAAATAAGTTAGATCGTTCTTCTTCTTTTAGGAGCTGAATTATTTTCTTTTCTTCATCAGCAGTTATTCGATCCAGACCAATTTCTCGTAATGCTTGGATGGCTAAACTACTGATTTCTCCTTTGGCTAATAAGTTTTTAGGAGTTGTTTTTTTGAATTTAATAGTTCGTTTTCCTACTTTGATTACTCTCGGTGCACCATCTGTAAGATAAACTAGGTTCATAGGAACTTGTGTACTTAATCCTAATGCATTTAAGGCATAAACACCCGTTGGCACAATTTTTATCCTATCTCTTTTGGCAATTCCCTTTGCCACTTCCTCAGCTGAAGGTAATACTTCGCCTATAAGTTCACTTATAATAGGTCTTACATAAATACCTTGTGCAATACGAGTAATTGCATTTTCTTTTTCAAGGCGATGTAATGCCAAACGCACAGCTTCCGAAGATCCATATTTATTGAAATCTTCAGGAAAAAATAACTGTCCTCTTTTCGCGTTCAAAACGTATTCTTTGATGTTTTGGTGAATACTTTGCATTGTCAGAAAATTAAATATTGTAACAAATATAGTAAAAATTTGTTACAAATAAAGTAGGTTGATTTCGATTATTTAGAGTTCTCGTAGAGAAATACAGTAGATAAATTGAACAGTCAGCGAATTTGTGATTAAGTTTCCTATTATGCGTTTAAAAGTCAATATTTTTTTCAGCTATAATTCCTGCTTTCTCAACGCATGAAATATAAATCCCCTTTCTACCAATTATCAGCATAAATATTATTTCAGAATTAAGAATGTTGCCTCTGATTTGCTCTAATATTGATTTCTTGTCAAGACTAGACGGAGTAGGGTAATCTTCGGGATGTGTATGCCATTCGCCCAAGTATATTTTTTTTCCATTGCTGTCTTTAAAAATTTTATTGATTATTTTTTGAGCATTTTTTTTAGATCTAGTAAAAGTAAATCTACTCGATTTATCAAGTTCACTGGGAGAAGAAACATCAGTAATTGAATAGTTATTATCTTCTAAAAAATACCCCATTAAAACACCGCCAGCTTCCGATTTGTGTTTTTCATCTTGAATAAAAATTTTCATTTTTTCAAACACATCTTCAGTTATTTTGATTGACAAATTGCCTAATTCAAATTCTATCATAAATCATTTATTATTAATTGATATGAATTATTATTAGAACCAAATTCGTTAATTGCCAATCTTTGGTTATTTAATAGTTCTTTATTTCCGATCCAAGAATAAACTTTTGAAACATTATTATTATCGATAATATGCTCTTTTAAATATGGGAAAATGGCTGAAAGAAACTGAATTAAATATGAGGCAGAATATGGGAAGTAACCTGTTTGACAACTACCTTCAATCAAATACGTTTTGTCTTGTTGATTTTCTGAATTTGACAAAACACTATAATCATAATTTTCTTTTTTTATAAAATTCATTACTCTTTCAGCGTCTCGAGGCATAATAAATAACATTTGCCCACTTGCCAAAAAAGGTTCAACCCAAAAAAGGAAGGTCGGTTTTGTTAATTTTCCTTCAACTACTGCATTGAGTATATACTCTTCAATCATTGTCTTTCCAATAGCTACGATATGAAAATTGCAATCATTTATAAAATCAGTGTCAGTTTCTATAATTGTAGTTACGGATTCTACCCTAGTTTCGACTTCGATTAAAGGATTAGCATCTTTTAATTCTTTTTTTATTGCTTCAACTTTTCTATTTTTTAACATTGAAAACCCGGACAAGTGTCTGTTAATGTTTTCAGTTGATAAAGTTTCTACGTCAATTAAATTATATTTATTAATAGGCAAGTTTTTTAGAAAAAAGATAAGATTTGATCCAATGCTTCCTAAACCGCTAATAACGACAGTCTTATTGGCTTCGATATAACCAGAGGTTCTTATTTGTAATCTATTGAAGCTTATATTATCAAATGTTAATCTTGTAGCAGATTTCCTACCATTAATACTATTTGATAGATGGTCTATTTTGGAAGAAATGTTTCTGATCCCTCCTTTCTTTCTTGTCAAAATCTCAGCATTCTTGTATGTCCAGCCATAATATTCTACGGATGAATTATTTTTATTTATAAAAATTACTAGAACACAATCAAAATCATTATTTCTACATAACTCTTTAAATTTATTATAATTGGTACTGTCTTTTTTTATAATAGCTAATGTGTCTGCAAAAGTTAATTCAAATGGTGGTTCAATGAAATCATTTTTAATGAATAAAATACCAACATCTTTAAAATTGCAGTTATTTTCTTCTGCGTACTGTTTAATTTTCTTACAATCGGCTTCATTGTTAGTGATGAAATATTCATAATTTGACAGGTAATTATTTGTAAATTTTATGCCTTTTAAATCTTCATTACTGTTCTGATCTATAGAATGAAAGCCCAAATTTGATACTATGTCATTTTTAGAATAACTTAATTCCCAATATGCTTTAAATTCGATGTTAAATTCATTTTTTTTATAATTAACATCTTCAGAGTCACGAATTATTTTTTTTGCTTTGGAGACCATTAATTCAATAAGACTGACAAAATTATTTTTCGGCAAAATTAAATTAAGTCCTTCATCAAAAATGCAAATACTTAAATCTTCGTTTATATGGGGAACGTATTTTAAATCATGATAATTTTCCTTAGAAATAAAGATTTTGGGTGTTGCATAGGGAAAATCACTGGGAAAATTCATAAAAAAAACAACATCAATATTTTTATTATTAAATGTTAATTCCGTTTTAATTTCCCAAACGATACTGTTATTAAAAAAGTTGTAATCGAGATTATTTAATTCTGCATTCTCTAAATTTCTACAGTTTTCAATTTTGCCAAAACCTTCTAAAAGTACATTGTAGTCAATCATTAAGCAGATTTGTTATCATATCGTAATTGATCTGGTGAAGAAAATGCTTTAGCTACATCTTCATCTTTTTCCTCAATAGTTGAACAAGGGAATCTATCACCTAAATGCTTTTGCCATTTAGCACAGGCGTCTTTCTTACTTTTTACTTCTATGGCTTGTTTACCAGAAGCTATCAAACTATCCAATGCATCAAGAAAATTTTTCTTTCTACTACTAGATGAGTATTTATTTAATAAATTTTCTGTTTTATCAGTGGTTGGTCTCTTACATTCATATGTTGCAGACCAAGTGTATCTTGTGTCATCAATGGATTTTTGAATTGATTCCAAAGTTTCTAAAAATGCTTTATCGTCACGTTCATTTGCAACAAAATTATCAACTGCAAGAATTGTGAAGACCATTCCACTAGGTAGGTTTAAGTTATGTTTATTATTTGTCCATGCTTTTAAGTAACGAACAATCCTCTTTAATTGACTTTTATCTTTTGCTTTTTCATCAAACCACTTTTTGAATGCGTAAGGGTCACTTTCAATCCAATCTTTTGATTTATGAGCTAATTCAGGGATGTCTTCACTATCAAAAAAATTTTCGTTTTTACTATCTGTCGTTTTATAATAGATAGGCAAATCAATATGATATTTACTTGCATATTGAACCCTGACGCATGTGTTTTTATCAATTGTATTTTGGTTAGTCCGGTTTTCTACTGCTTTGATAATCCAATTATGAACTGTTGAGGGAGTTGGCTTATCCTCTTCAGTACCGAAAATATAAACTCCATCATCGACATCATATTCCGCATTGTTTGGTAATATAGTTGTATTCATTGCAAAGGATCCTTGTCCTTTAAATTTGACGGTATGTTTATCTCTGTTGTTGTCAAAGTAAGTTTCAATATCTTGTCTTATTGCATTTCTAGATATTCTTAACTCATCTTTTTTTGCTGGACTTAACGCGATAATTCCGTTAAATGCAACAAATGTTTCATTTAAATCAGCCATATTTATTTAGTATTAAAGGTTTTTTTTGTTGTAAATAAATTCTTTATTTCTTCTTTTTTTTCAAAAATAAGCGCTTGATCCTGAGCTTTAATTTTCATTAAGTCAAAAGCTTTTTTATTTGCAACATCAAGTTGAATTAGACACTCTTGTTCAGTTGCTATAGAAACACTTGGAATTCTATGGTATTTTATATTCACATCATAAATTTCGGTAATTTTTGACATAAAAAAATCAGTAAAGTGACTCTGACCATTCATTGATGTTTCGAACAATTCAGCGCCCCAGTCCATAAATGACCGTTCTCTTTTTAAACCTGTCATTTTGCCACCAGTAATAGTGAGACTACTTAATGACAATATTTCTATGGATTTATATTCTTTATTTTCTCCACTCCCTACAAAATAATTAAGAGCTTCTAGCAGTCCAACTAAAGTTGGGTTATTTGCCCAAACGCCACCATCTATAAATTGTTCATTGTTAAAATATTGTGATTCAGACAATGGAAAATATGTTGGAGCAGCAGATGTTGCTAAAGCAATATCAATGATTGGGGCTTCATTATCTCTTGATAGCTCACCTTTTACATGATCAAATTTAAACACCCTTGGTTTAGCCTCTGTTATGGAGTAACTTGGGATACATAATAAATTGTTACAATCTTTAATTTGCTTATCTCCAAAGATTTCCTGTAAAGCTTCTTTAAGACCCTTGTCAGAATACTTACCTCCTTTTGCAATTTGCTTTAAAAAGCCATAGTCAATTGTGCCAAAAAAAGGGACTTTTAATTTGCTATGCTTTGGAAAAATCAATTCTCCTTTATTTTCATAAAAATCACAAATATCTTTAGCAGGAATTTTTAAAGATAGAGCCAAGGCAATCATTCCACCAGTGGAAGTGCCACAAATCATATCAAAATGGTCACTTGTTCGGCAATTAAATTTTTCTTCAAATTTTGCTAATATTGAGGCAGAGTAAAGGCCTTTAATTCCTCCTCCATCTATCGATAATATTTTAAATGTTGCACTCATTTACTTTAAATTTTTAATCAATCATATTATAGTCTTTCAACAAAATAAATATTTATCCTAAGCCATCATTCCCCTCACAAAAACCTCCACATATTCCTTCATCTTCGCAATAATCCTGTCCCCAATGCTTCGAGCTTTTAGAATACTTGGTCTATTATCTAAACATTGGAAAACCTCGTCTTTAATGGGTTCTCGTCCGCTGTAGATGTAAGCATCGATAAGCGATTTAAACTGCGCTTTATCTAGATGTTCCTCCTCACATATTCTTCCCAGTGCTAAAACTTTTTCATCCTGCCAGAATTTTTCAAATTCATCTTCGATAGAATCTCCATCTTTAATGAATGGCATATTTTCATCGATGAATTTTTGAATTAGTTCTCGCTTACTTCTTAACTGGATGTCTCCACCTAATAACTCGATAATTGCCTTTCGTTGAGTTGCTGCATCAGATTTTGTTGCACCTTTTAGTTGAGCTAGAAGTTTTAAAATATAAGCAACATTGATTTGGTCTCTGTGAATTAATTCTAATTCAAAGTCAATGTCATCTAGTATGGAAGTTTTCTCTTTCTGAGTATCTCGTTGAACTTTATCTTTTAAATCTAAATACTTCGTTTCAAAACCCTTGAATTCTTCTTCATCAATATGCAGATCTTCCCAATCAAAGTCGGTGTAAGATTGCAAGACGTTCATAGCTCTCAAAAGCTTTCGGAAGGCCAAAACGAATTGTGCTTCGTCCTCTTCACTTTGTAAATCATCAACACTTTGAAAAGTTGGCGTAATCTCTCGCAACGAAGTCAAAGCATCATCAAATTTCTCAGCGATAAGTTCGTAGTCGGGCATTGTGACAACTTCGACAGCATCTTTATTCGAAAATAAAGTAATTGCTTCATCGGTGGCTTTTTTAAGGTTTCTAAAGCTTAGA
>JBBSQV010000053.1:0-16725 GCA_038243675.1 Flavobacteriales bacterium | reverse complement strand
TTGATGCGCCATTTCGTGAGACGTAACAGAGAAAGGATAATCTACTGCCTCATCATTGTCATCGTCAACTGATGCGATAAATCCAATGTCTTCAGAAAATGGAATTGTATTCGCAAACGCTTGAGCAAATTGACCCGCTGTGCGAGGAAATTCGATAATTCGAACTTGATCGTGCTGATAAGGACTGAAATTTGTCGTGTAGTAATCCAATGATTTCTTGATAGAAGTAATCATTCTATCTACATTATAAGAATGCTTCTTGTCATAGTAAATTTCGATAGCAATTCCTTTGTAGGTATCCTTTTTCACTTCATAATCAGCCGATTGGAAAGCATAGAAATTTAGCATTTTTCCTTTCATTTTGTAATGGAAATAAGCTCTATCTCCAACTTCCCATTTCTTGACAAGATTTCCTGGCGCAATTGCAATCTGACCTTTGATGGTGCTAATTGTAGTTTCGAAATCCAGCCAATCTGCATCGCCTGAAATATAATTGTTTTTTCGAGCTTCAAGATCATCGGTAGCTGCCATTCGTTCTTTGTCTAGCAATCCATACTTTTTACGAACATCATTGTCCGTAAGCTCTTGCCTGTCTGAATATCCAAATGATGGAAACTGACCATTGTTAATAAATGTTCCGTTTCCTAGAACAGGGGAATTATTTGCAAAAATGGTATTCTCCTTATTTTTTAGAACAAAATTCATCGATATAGAATCTCCAGCGGCAAGCGGAGTATCCAATTTGTAAATATCAAAATTGAAAAGACTGTCTTTCGAAACTAGCTTTGCGCTTTTTGAAAATGTAATTTTAGTATCAAAATCTTGATAGCTTAGGAAAATCGAATCAATAGCTTCGGTAGATTTATTCTTTAGCATATAAGTACCATCCACAACAAGATTTCTTTCTTCTGGAAATAAATCTAGATTAATCTTGATATCCACGATTCTTGGCTGCGCATAATTTTCAAACTTTTTATACTTTTTCTCATATTCAGCTTGTTGTTTTTCTCTATCCTTTCGACTGTAATACGGATTGATAACATTGTCCTGATAGTAGAAAGTAAAACCTAGCGAAAGAAATAATACCAAAGCACCAATCATAGGAATATAAACAGAAGGCGTAAATCTCTTTTTGAAATTTGACATATTCTCTTTTGCAGTTGTGCTTACTCCACGTTTCCAAAGCAGAAGTGCTGTACAGTAAAGGATAATTCCGAATAGTAGCCAATAGAATTTATATAAATAATAGAGAGGCAACTCAGCACCAAATCCATTCATATCTGAATAATTATAGCGAGTATCTGAATTGAAAATAAATATTTTTTGCTCCACTCCTACTAATGGCAAAAATTGAATTGCAATGGAAAGCAATAGCAACACAAAGAATCCTAATAGGTAATTCTTGAAAAGTGTGTGCACAAACAATGCTAGTAACGCCCAAATTATAAAGTTGATAAACTTAACAGCGTATAGCTCAAAGAAATACAAATCCAGTTCAAAATTATAGTATTGATGGTATGCCTGAATTGCAACACCTGCGATGACGATAAGCAGTAGCAAGATAATTTGCATCTTCAATAATGCGATTAACTTAGAGAATAAAAGCACCCAATTTGGAATTGGCGTTACATCTACAAGATGTTTCATTCGTGCAAGATCTGATCTATGAATAAGCATTCCTGCGAATAAGAAGGTCAGAATGTTGATAAAGAAACTAAAGAAAGTTCCTGGCAACATCAGCATTTGCCACGTTACAGGATATGTGCTAGTACCAAAAATCTCTCCCGAAGTCATCGAAATCAAAATCAGCACCAGTAATCCTACGAAAGCAATTGTAATGAAAGTCCAATTGCGAACGATATAACTAAAGTCATAGCGAGATAAACTGAAAGCAGTTTTAATATTCTGCCAAGTACTATAATCGTATTTTACTTTTGGCAAAACGATGCGAACAATTCCACCGAAATTATTTTTAGTAAGTCTTTCTTTTTTCTTGCTGCTGCTGATTGTAATTCCAGTTTGACTGAAAGAAAAAAGCCAATAGATCATAACTAAAATCACAGTTGAAATCCCCAACCATAATAATCTGTTATAAATGATTACGCCTTTAAAAGGAAGCATATTACTGTTCCGTTCGGCTACAGTCCAATATTTTGTATAGTATCCAGCTGCTTCTTCTCCAAAGGGATCCCAAAGTGCTACAATATATCTATTATCAATGTCAGCAGTAAAACTTGACACAACCACACTTAATAGCAATAAAACTATCACTCCAATAAATCCAACACTTATATTTCGCGAAAGCGTTACTAACGCAAACACAATAACTCCAAAGAAAAACAAATTTGGAATGACGTAAATCGCATAAATTTTTAAGTAAGCAACAGCATTAAACGGCACAAGCACATCTTGATTTGCAAAAGGCATAACAGATGCGACCAAGATTCCTAATACGATTGATAGTGTAATTACAATAACAACTAGTAGCGAACTCAAAAACTTTCCTCCTATATAATCCAATTTCGAAAATGGATAGGAGAATAGAATTGTGTGCATATTGTAACGGAAATCCCGATATACTGCAGATCCGACGAAGATTGGTAATAAGAAATAGATGAGATAATTCATTCCATTTATAAAACCATTAAGCGCTATTGGTGAGTTTGCATATGCATTGCTACTTCTAGCAGCGGTGATGCTATCAAAAAAACCAAAGCTAATTCCTGAAAACAAAAATGACATCAAGAAAAACAGCGCAAAATAAATGTAGAGAGACGGATTTTTAAACCATCTTTTTAGTTCGAAAGAAAATATGGTTTTAAACATCTATGAGTCGGATTTAAGTGCCACAAAGTATACATCTTCAAGTTGCGGATCAGCATTAATAAAAGTTTCATCTGGCGCAGTTAAACTATGCACCTTGATGTTTAAAGTATTGTCTTGATTGTATTTTGAGGAGATTACATTAAAATCGTGCTCATACTTTTCAAGATGATCGCGGGGAATCATCTTAGTCCAGATCTGACCATTCAATTGTGATTCCGCTTCTTCGGGAGTTCCTTGAAGTAAAATTTTTCCACCATTTAAAATTGCCATTTCGTTGCAAAGATCTTTTACGTCGTCTACAATATGCGTTGAAAAAATAACAGTATGATTTGTGCCGATTTCTCTAAGAACATTTAGAAAACGGTGTCTTTCGGCAGGATCAAGTCCCGCTGTTGGCTCATCGACGATAATTAGTTTCGGGTCGTTCAGCAAAAGCTGTGCAATTCCGAAACGTTGTTTCATTCCTCCAGAATAACCACTTACTGCTTTTGCACGCTGATCATAAAGATTGGTTACTTCCAGAACTTTTTTGACTAAATCTTTTCGTTCTGATGAAGATGAGATTCCTTTAAGTCTTGCAAAATATTGCAAAAGATCTTCGGCAGACATATTAGGATAGACTCCAAATTCTTGCGGTAGATAGCCTAAAACTTTTCGCAGAGCAGTTGTATTATTTAGGACATCAATACCTTCAAAAGTTATTGATCCGCTGTCTGGTTTTTGCAGAGTGGCGATTGTTCTCATCAGAGAGGACTTCCCAGCGCCATTTGGGCCTAATAGTCCAAACATTCCAGACCCAATTTCAAGATTTAGATTGTCAAGAGCTTTCGTTCCGTTCTTGTACGTTTTGTTCAGATTTTGTATGCTTAACTTCATATAATTAAAGTATTTAAAGTGATCATTTTTATATAAGTTGACAATATACAAAGTTTGTTACAGTTTTTTTAACATTTATTTTTGATGGTAGGTAGCTTTCACTATATGAAAAGTGGAGATTTGATATTTAATTTTGAAAATCAAAAAGAGTTTCTAAATAATTCGTCCAAATTAATGCTAACAGGGTGTGCGTTAGGGATAGAGCGAAAATCCTTTATGGGCTTTTTCTGCCCATAAAGATTGGGAGTGGCAGCCCGCCCGAAGGGAACGCCCAAAAAATTTAAAAAAATTATAGCTATCATTAGCAGCTACTGAAGCCTTTGGTTTAATAAGAATTCTAATTCCGAAATATTAACCATATTTTGACTTTTTATTATTTGGAAATAGTCTAAATAAAGGTAAATTTGCCGATTCGATTTACTAACTAAGTAATTAGAAACTCCATTTACAAAAAATATAAGGATATGAAAAATATATTGTTAGTCGCTTTCTTACTTGTTGCAGGATTATCAAACGCTCAGAATAGCCTGTTAGAAGCAGATTTCTGGAAGAAAAACCCAGAGGTAAAGGCGGTTGAGGCTGAAATAAAAAAAGGAAATAGCCCTGTAGAAGCAAATAGCAGAAATTTTGATGCCACCAGCCTTGCGATAAATAACGATGCGCCATTGCAAACTATCATATATCTTGTGAATCAAAAGGGAAATGGTGTTGACAAAATAACGCACGACGGACGAATATACCTTCATTGGGCGGCTTACAGAGGAAATATAGAATTGGTGAAACATTTGATTAAGAATGGTGCTGACATAAATCTTACAGATGATAAAGGCTCAATTCCTCTAGTATTTGCGGCCTCTAGTGGACAAGTAGACTCAGCGCTTTATGAAGTATTCTTTAAAGCGGGCAACAACCCAAAGCAAAAATTTAAAAATGGCGCAAATTTACTTTTGCTTGCAATTGCAAATGATCAAGATTTAAAACTTGCTGACTATCTTACAACAAAAGGCCTTTCCTTACAGGACACTGACAATTTAGGGAACACTGCTTTTAATTACGCTGCTAGAAATGGTGACCTGAAAATTTTGAAGAATCTACATAAAGCAGGAATTAAGTATGACGGAAGAGCGCTAGTAATTGCTTCGCAAGGGTCTAGATCACATACTAATACTTTGACAACCTATAAATATCTAGTTGAAGATTTAAAAATCAATCCAAATTCACTTGGCGATGACGGCGAAAACGTCCTCCATAATCTGGTTAAAAAAACAAAACAAGAAGAAAATATTGCCTACTTCCTAGCGAAAAGTGTAGATGTTAATCGCCAAGATAAAGCAGGAAATACAGTTTTGATATATGCTACAAAAGGAAATGTAGATGTTGCAAAAACACTTTTGCCAGAAGTAAAAGATATTAACGTAACGAATTCAAAGGGACTTTCAGCACTCAGTTTCGCAGTGGATAGTGGATCTTCGGCAATGGTAGAATATCTAATGGCAAATGGAGCTAAAACTGATATAGACGATCAAAAGGGAAATAACTTAGCGTATTATTGGATACAATCGTACCAACCTACAGCAGCAAAAAAAGATGATTTTCAAAATAAATATAATCTCCTTCACAAAGCAGGCGTGAATTTCACAAATTCTCAAAAAGACGGAAATACATTGTATCATCTAGCAATCGCCAAAAATGATTTAGATCTAATGAAGAAATTAGAGAAAATAGGCGCTGATATTAACGCTAAAAATAAAGAAGGAATGACTGTCTTGCAAAAAGCGGCATTGACAGCTAATGATGATTCTATCTTGAAGTATTTAGTTTCTAAAGGCGCTAAAAAAGATATTAAAACAGAGTTTGACGAAACCGCTTATGATTTAGCAAGTGAAAATGAACTTTTAGGCAAAAAGAAAATATCTGTAGACTTTTTAAAATAAGAAGGGAAATTTATTTTTTACATTAAACAACGAGACTTAAAGCTATGAAAAATACAATAAAATTAATGTTGCTTATACTGTTCGTACTTGCAATTGCACCGAAATCTTGGGCACAAGATGCAAAGTATAAATGTATGCTGCAAATGTCAAATTACAATGGTTTGGAAGCTTACGTAATCGTTTCTCTGATTGATGCCAAAGGGAATTACGAAAAAACTTTGTATGTTATGGGGCCAGACAAACAATGGTACAATGGATTAAAACAATGGAAAAAAAATACCGCAAAAAAAAATGAAAAGCTTAGCGCAGTGACAGGTGCTTCGATTGCTTCTGGAGACAGAAGTATCACTACCTTTTCTATTGATCAATCTAAAATTAACAAAGGATATAAACTTCGTTTTGAAAGCGCTGTGGAGGATGATAATTACTATGCCGAAGATGTCGAGATACCACTGACAACTGCAGCTATAACTACTAAAGCAGAAGGAAAAGGTTTCATTAGATATGTAAAACTTATTAAAGTATAGCATTTAGTAAAATGACATTATCGATCTGGAGATATGCGCATTTAGTGTTGGCAATTTTGGCTTCACTTATCCTAGTTATGGCTTCCTTAACGGGAATTGTCCTAGCAGTGGACACTGCAAGAGAACAAACAAAACCGTATGAGGTATCAAATTTCGATGATATATCTATCAATCAGATTATACCTGAACTGCGAAAAATATATCCGGAAATAGCAAATATTTCTGTTGATCATAATCACTTTGTTGCGATCGACGCATTTGATGATGAAGGCAATGAAATTAAGGGCTATATCAATCCAAATACAGGCAAAGTTCTAGGAAAATTAATTGAAAAAAATAAGTTTATAACTTGGAATTTAGCCTTGCATCGATCATTATTTCTCCATGAGACGGGTCGTTTTATTGTTGGCTTTGCGTCCTTTTTATTTTTTCTAATTGCCGTTTCTGGAACAATTCTTCTAATTAAACGTCAAAACGGAATTAAGAATTTCTTTTCTAAAGTTCATTCTGATTCGTTATCGCAGTATTTTCACGTTGTTTCTGGAAGAGTAATGTTGATTCCAATATTGATTATAGCATTGACAGCTACTTATTTATTTTTGAATCGGTTTGAAATTATACCGATCGAAAAAGCAAAACAATTTTCTTACACCGCAAATCCCAAACTTGCAAAACAGTCTTTAAACGATTTCGCGATTTTTGAAGAAATTAAACTTTCTGAGGTTTCTAAAATCGAATTTCCCTTTATGGATGATGATCCTGAAGAATTTTTTATTTTGAAATTGCAAAATCGAGAATTAACCGTCAATCAGTTTACAGTCAGATAGTTAAGGAGACGAAATATCCGATGGCCAAAGTCGCAGAAAAGTTTAGTTTCGATTTACACACAGGTCAAAGTAATATGATTTGGGCGATCATTTTAGCAATAGCTTCAACTAACATTTTGCTATTTATCTATTCAGGCTTTGCGATTGCGATAAAGCGGACAAAAACAAAAGTCAAAAATAAATTCAAAGCAAAAGATTGCGAATTTATACTTCTTGTCGGTTCAGAGAACGGAACTACTTTCGGATTTGCCAATCAAATTCACATTCAATTACAAGCAAATGGTAAAAGATCATATTTGTCGGATATGAACAATTTTTGTGATTTTCCGAATGCAAAACAAATGGTTATTTTTACATCGACTTATGGATTAGGTGAAGCTCCAGCGAATGCATCAAAATTCGAAAAGCTCATAGACCAATTTGTTCAAAATCGAAAAATAAAATATTCTGTTGTAGGATTTGGTTCAAAATCATATCCAGATTTTTGTGAATATGCCAAAAAAGTAGATGTATTACTCTCAAAGCAAAGTTGGGCTGAAAAATCACTCGATCTTTATACTGTAAATGACAAATCTGCAGACGAATTCACAAAATGGGTTGCAGACTGGTCAGATTTAAACACGCTTGCACTTGCAACTGCGCCATCACTCTATAGTCAGAAATTACCGAAATTAAAAAAACTAAAGTTAGTGGATCGAGCCGAGATAACATCCGATGGCATTACCACATTTAGATTGACTTTGAAAGCGCCGATATCGAAATTTAAATCTGGAGATCTATTGGCTATCTATCCCAAAAATGATTCTCAAGAACGATTTTATTCTATCGGGAAAGTTAATAACTCTATTCAATTAATTGTTCGTTTGCATGCAGATGGGATAGGATCAAAATTTTTATATACTCTCAAAAAAGGCGAGCCACTCAACGCTAGAATAATTAGAAATCCAAATTTCCATTTCCCGAAGAAAGCTTCACAAGTAGTACTAATTTCAAATGGAACGGGAATCGCCCCTTTTCTGGGAATGTTAGATGGAAATAAACGCAGGTTTGAAACACACTTATATTGTGGATTTCGCACTGATAATGAGCTGGTAAAAAGGTTTTCAGAAATTGCAAAAAGCCATATAACTGATGGAAGACTTCATTCATTTCACCTTGCTTTATCTAGAGAGAAATCGCCTCGGTACGTAATGGATTTAATTGACAGAGATAAAAAAGCATTACTAAAATTATTAGAGAACAAAGGTGTGATAATGATTTGTGGCTCTTTAAAAATGCAAAAAGATGTTGAAATGATGCTAGGTTATGTTTGCGAAAATAATTTAGAAAAATTTGAAGCATACAAAGCAAATGGTCAAATTCTAACTGATTGCTACTAATAATTAAGTTATGAAAATCTGGAACTCTTTTATTAAGATAGTTGTACTTTTTTGCAGTATTTCAGCTTTTGCTCAAGTGCAGCAGACGAAGACGACAAATCTTATGGGAAGTGTTTTCCAAATTACAATTGTTGATCAAGACAGCATTTCAGCCGTTCAAAATATCAGTGAAGTACTATCAGAAATTGATCGTATAGAGAATTTAATTTCTGAATGGAGACCAAAAACACAGATTTCGCAGGTGAATCAGAATGCAGGAATTAAACCTATAAAAGTTGATAGGGAAGTTTTTGAAATCACAAAAAAAGCCATTTGGTTTTCTGAAATTTCAAAAGGCGCTTTTGACATCAGCATTGTCGCAATGGATAAGATTTGGCAATTTGATGGTACAATGGAAAAGCTACCTTCAAAATCAGCTGTCAAGAAATCGGTTGGAAAAGTAAACTATAAAAACATAATATTAGACAGCATAAATTCGACTATTTTTCTATCTAAAAAAGGTATGAAAATAGGATTTGGATCCATCGGAAAAGGATATGCCGCCGACAAGGGACGAGAATTAATGCAAACCTTAGGAGTTCAAGCGGGAATTATAAACGCTGCGGGAGATATCGCAACTTGGGGAAAACAACTTGACGGCAGTCCTTGGAGAATTGGCGTAAACAATCCATTTGAAACGGGAGAAATCATCGAAGTATTAGAATTCTCAGAAAATAAAGCCGTGACAACTTCTGGAAATTATGAGAAGTATGCTGAGATAGGCAACAAACGATATTCACATATTATTAATCCCAAAACAGGATATCCTTCAACTGAAATTACCAGCGTTACCATAATAGGCGAAAATGCCGAAATGTGCAATGGTTTCAGCACCTCTATGATGGTGCTAGGTTTAAAAAAAGGACTAAAACTTATTAAGAAAGATCCAGATTATCAATACATAATTCTAACAAATGAAGGAGAAATTATAAAAAGCTTTTGAATACAAAACTTATAGTAATGAAGCTTTTCATCTTTGTATCTTTGCTAATCTGAAAAACAAAATAATGATAGAAGATAAAAATCCACAAAAGACAAGTATTTCGCAATTAGGAGAATTTGCTCTTATAGATCACCTAACAAAAAACTTTACAATTAGCCACGAATCCACAATCAAGGGAATTGGCGATGACGGCGCAGTTTTAGATTTCAAAGACAAAAAAGTAGTTGTATCTACTGATCTTTTAATAGAAGGAGTTCACTTTGATTTGGCTTATATGCCACTAAAACATTTAGGATATAAGGCAGTTGTTGTCAACCTTTCTGACATCTGCGCTATGAATGCAAAACCAACTCAAATAACAGTCTCTATAGCTGTTTCTAATAGGTTTCCATTAGAAGCTATGGACGATTTGTTTATGGGTATCAATCACGCTGCCAAAGAATACAACGTTGATGTAATTGGTGGGGATACTACCTCATCTCAAAAAGGTTTAATCATTAGCATTACTGCGATAGGAGAAGTGGATGAGGACGAAGTTGTGTATAGAAACACCGCGCAGGACACAGATTTATTAGTGGTAACTGGAGATATCGGAGCTGCCTATATGGGACTTCAAGTGTTGGAGAGAGAGAAACAAGTATTCCTGGTAAATCCAAATTCACAGCCAGATCTTGATGCTTATTCATATTTAATAGAACGTCAATTGAAGCCAGAAGCTCGTAAAGATGTTCGACTATTATTGCACGCATTGGAAGTAAAACCAACATCGATGATAGATATTTCTGATGGTCTATCTTCAGAAATTATGCATATATGCAAACAATCAAAAGTGGGATGTAACCTTTATGAAGACAAACTTCCGTTAGATCCACAATTT
Source organism: Flavobacteriales bacterium (assembly GCA_038243675.1). GTDB lineage: Bacteria > Bacteroidota > Bacteroidia > Flavobacteriales > Flavobacteriaceae > Flavobacterium. The sequence goes on along the minus strand of JBBSQV010000053.1, from coordinate 6,497 downwards.
ATGAATGTGTGCGAGGAGTTTGATCTTGATTCAACAACTGTGGCTATAAATGGGGGTGAAGATTACGAATTACTTTTTACGATTTCAATTAATGATTTTGAGAAAATAAAAGGAAATCCGAACTTCAGTATTATTGGGCACATGACACAAGAAAGTGAAGGCATTCATCTCGTAACGAGAGCAAACACTAAGATTCAACTCAAGTCGCGTGGTTGGGATGCTATCGACGAAGAGTAAAGCTTAAACTAAATCACGCTCCCTTGCCGCTTTTACTAGCGCTTGATTATCGCACGAAGCACTGCCTAAGAGCTCACTCAAATTTTGAATTCTTTGCTCAATTGCTACTAAAAGCAAAGGAACATATCTCGGAATCTCCAAAACCGCCGTTCCTTTGCTCAGGTGAAATAAAATCTGTTTATCAAAGGAATCAATCTCTAAAGAATAATCTTCTTTCACTGCTTTCACCGATGCTTTTACCGTTGAGCTATAGTAAAACTCATCATTCATCACTGCCGTAAAAGCAATTAATAATTCATCAAATGTCAAATCATTTTTGATAATAAGTGCATTTGGCTTAAGCTCTTCAACAATCGCACTAATTTTCAGTAGTTCAGTATGCATTGTTAATAGCGCAATTTTACAGTCTGGCATTTCCCTGCGCAACAATAAAGCTAAATCCTCTCCTGTTTCGATTTTCATTTCCGGGTAAATGGGCATGCTAAAATCTAAAAGTGCTATTGCGAATGGATCATCAATAGCATTCATAATTGCTTCGTAACCCGATTTGCAATCTTTGGCTGATGTAATATTAAATTTAATTCCCTCTGATGAATATGAATTTATAGCATGCTTATATCCTTCAATAATGAATGGGTGATCGTCGACAATTAGAATATTTATTTCCTGCATTTATATGCTATCTTATTGTTTGTATAATTTCTTACTAGTCACTTCTCAGTCTGAGCCTTTCCAACACTGAGCAATATAGTGTTTTTGCGTTGACTTTCATAAATCCAGACCACGTGCGCAACAATAATTTACAACTATCTGACCAACAGTTTTCTATAGTACTGAATTTACATAATTCACAATAATTTCTTTCCAAAAAATATTGACTTTTTTATCTGAGCTAGCCTTTCGCCAGAATTTATACGGTAAAATTATTTTTTTTTGCTGGCTCAATTCGAGCAATCCGTTCCCAATTTTTCTTGTAATTTTTGCTCTATAAAACAACAAGAAAGGATTTGCATCGCCAGTTCGCTGCGCGCTGGTCTACCTTTATCCCTCTCGCAAAACTTGATCGAACTTGAACATTTTCAGTAATTTTCAAGTACAATCATCTAGGCATCAAATCTGTTTCCTTTCAAATTAGAATAACAATTCACAAGTTCAAATTAATTACTTCGAATCACATCTCCACAAAAAAAGCCGAACTGTTAAAGTTCGGCATAAATTTTAAAAATATAAATTTCTTATAACAGCTTCTTCAACCAATTTGTCATCGAAACTTCTTCATTTACAATTTTATAAAGGTCTGCAATTGCAACTCTATCTTGTTTCATAGAATCTCTATGTCTTATTGTAACTGTATTATCTTCTATCGTCTGATGATCTACGGTTACGCAAAATGGTGTGCCCAAAGCATCTTGTCTTCTATAACGTCTTCCTACAGCATCTTTCTCGTCATAGACTACGTTGAAATTAAATTTTAAATCAGCGATAATCTGGTGAGCGATTTCTGGCAATCCATCTCGTTTGATTAATGGCAAAACAGCCACTTTTACTGGCGCCAGTACACTTGGCAATTGTAAAACTGTTCTAGTAGATCCATCTTCCAAAGTTTCTTCTTTTAATGACTTAGAGAAAACCGCCAAGAATAATCGATCCAATCCTACCGAAGTTTCCACGACATAAGGAGTATAATTCTGGTTTTGCTCTGTATCAAAATACTGTAATTTTCTACCAGAGAATTTTTCGTGTGCCTTTAGGTCAAAGTCAGTTCTGGAGTGAATTCCTTCCAATTCTTTAAATCCAAATGGGAAGTTGAATTCAATATCCGTCGCAGCATTTGCGTAGTGCGCTAATTTTTCGTGATCGTGAAAACGGTAATTTTCTTTACCTAATCCTAAAGTCAAGTGCCAGTTTAATCTAGCTTCTTTCCAATAGTTGTAATGCTCCATTTCTTCTCCTGGACGCACAAAAAATTGCATTTCCATTTGTTCAAATTCACGCATTCTAAAGATGAATTGTCTTGCAACGATTTCATTCCTAAAAGCTTTTCCAGTCTGAGCAATTCCGAAAGGAATCTTCATACGACCTGATTTCTGAACGTTTAGGAAGTTTACAAAAATCCCTTGTGCCGTTTCTGGTCTTAGGTATAAATCCATTGCGCCTTCTGCAGATGCTCCAAGTTTAGTACCAAACATCAGATTGAATTGTCTTACGTCAGTCCAATTTTTAGACCCAGATTCTGGACAAGCAATTTCCAATTCTTCAATCAAAGCTTTTACATCGGCTAGATTTTCTGTCTCAAGCGAATGAGCCATACGTTCTATAATTTGCTTTTGCTTTGATTTATATTCCATTACACGTGGGTTTGTAGTCACAAATTCTTCCTCATTAAAGAACTCGCCAAAACGAACACGTGCTTTTTCTATTTCTTTTTCAGCTTTCTGATGCAATTTTTCAGCATAATCTTCGATCAAGACATCAGCGCGGTACCTTCTTTTTGAATCTTTATTATCGATAAGTGGATCGTTAAATGCATCCACGTGGCCCGAAGCTTTCCAAGTAGTTGGGTGCATCAAAATTGACGAGTCAAGCCCTACAATATTGTCGTGCATCTGAACCATTGACTTCCACCAAAATTCTCTAATATTTTTCTTTAGTTCAACACCATTTTGTGCGTAATCATACACAGCGCTTAAACCATCATAAATTTCGCTAGACGGAAAAATATATCCGTACTCCTTTGCGTGCGAAATCACACCCTTAAAAATGTCCTCTTGTTTTGCCATAGCGCAAAAATATAAAATATAGAGCAATAAAACGCCCCTATCAAAACAATACCTATATTTATAATATAAATCTTCACTTTATGTGGAAAACTGCTACCAATTTATTCTTTCCAGAGTTTTGTGCAGGATGTAATGAAGCTTTGGCAACTGGCGAAAAAGTGATTTGTACTTCTTGTCGGCACCACCTTCCTATGACCAATCATCACGAATTAGATCAAAATGAACTGTGGCAAAAATTCTACGGACGGCTAGACATTCAGTTTGTGGGAGCGCAGTTTTATTTTCATAAGAAGGGAATCGTTCAGCAACTTATTCACAATTTAAAATACCGAGGCAATCAGGAAGTAGGCGAAGCAATTGGCGATTGGTATGGATCATTACTTCTAAATCATTCTGCTCTGCAAGATCTGGACGAAATAATTCCCACCCCTTTACACAAACGCAGATTACGAGAAAGAGGTTATAATCAAGTTACGACTTTTGGAAATTCGCTGTCTCAAAAATTAGAAATTCCCTACAATGATTCTCTCCTATTCCGAAGCCAATATAGTTCCTCTCAAACTTTCAAAAATCTTTTAGAAAGATCGATGTCCGCCAAACCTATGTTTTACGTAAAAAATCCCGAAATTCACAGCAACAAACATTTTTTATTGATTGACGATGTGATTACTACTGGCGCCACTCTCGAAGCTTGCGGTCGTGCGTTGTTGCAGATAGAAAATGCAAAGCTGAGTATAGTTTGTATGGCGATGTCGCATTAATGCTGAATATCGCACAATATTAAATAAAGAACTTTCTAAAAATCAAACTTAATCAAATAAGTGTTTCTACATTAACTTCCGAGACAAAGTTTTTTTGTCCAGTTTTTTGCTTAAAAAACTGGACATTTTACCGGATTTAATATAAATAAAAATCATTGTAAGCAATTGAAAACATAGGGAATACAGTAGACCGACTACCTAACGGGTATATATTAACCTATGAAGATTTTGTTATCGACCAGAATAAAAAAGAAGCAATAAAATAGTTATTAGTCCAATAGTTTCGGTTTTCTCAAAATATTAAAATTATCTAAAATTATATAAATGTTTAGTATATTGCTTCATTAATAAGAAATAGTTCTATAAATCAATCTAGAATTTTTTAAAAAAAAATTAATTATGAAATATACATTTTTATATATAGTTGCTTTATTATGCACATGTGTACATGCTCAAAGCAATTCTGCACCTTTACATGAAACTATGTGGTACTTAACCAGTATTGAAGAAAATAATATTACCCACAATATTCCGCCCTATAACGGATTTGCACAGTGGCTATTTCAAATTTCTCAGGTTGAGATAGGAGGAATTCCATCCGATGATAACTTGTCTGCCGAATATTGCTTTGCATTTAATGGCCCCATTAACCTAGAAGATAATTCATTTAATTTCATCGATAGCCAATTTGCTGTAACATTGAATATGTGCGCTTGGTTAACTGATGCTGAACAAAACTTAATGAACAAGCAAGTTGCATTTTATCAAAACCACCTCCAAGATCCATTTCAATTTCAGATCAACAATATAGGAGTAGATAGCGAACTTGTCATTACTAATGTAATGGGCAACAAAGCTTATTACAACAATATTCCTACGGAGGAATATCTTTCTACTGAAAAGTTTGCACTAGAAAGTCAGATTATAGTTTATCCTAATCCAGCAAATGAAAAATTATTTATTTCTATGCCAGATAATAATCAAGCAAAATCAATTAAAGTCTTTAATATCGATATGAAGGAAATTGGTATTGTTAATGATAAAACAATCGATGTCTCAACATTTTCGAGCGGTATCTATATTATAGCTATAGAATTTAGTGACAAAAAAATCTATAAAAAATTTTTAGTAAATTAGAATTTTGTTGCTTACAATTTTTGCTCTTTTACTAATGAAATTCTCTTGCACTACAAGGAAATCTGCTAGTTGCGTACATTCCTGGATGGGTGGATATTTACACTAAATAAAACACACCTACTTACGAACATTTTCAATATACGTTTTAAAATACCCACATTCGTTCAAAACCTCTTTATAATATTTCGTGTTTTTATACTCATTTTTCAAAGCCTTAAAACCATTCCAAGCTACGAAATTTATTTTATCATTATTCCACGAATAGTAATAATCATCTTGTTTAAACTTCCCTTGATAATATTCATTTCGTTCACATTTGGCAAGCATATATTGCGCTTTTGCTCGCTGCTCATCGTTTTCAGCATTCTTCAAAGCTAGAATATAATGTTTTTTGGCCAAGTCCATATTTACGATTTGTTCAAAAGCCCACTTATCGTATCCGCCAACATAGGATGCGTCTCCCATAATTTTACCTACATAAAATGTCCGAGCATTTCCGTAAAAAGTAATATTGTAAAAAGCATTTCCAAGCAATAAAGCATTGGTGTAACTGTTATTAGAATTTGCCAAATCGATTTGCATAGTTTGCACTATTGTCAAAAATTCAAGTTGCGTAAATTCCTTTTTCTGTGGTGCATTGTGTTCACAATCGTGGCAGTCTTTGATAAAACCATTAAAAGGATTTGCTAGAAATTTAATATTTTGCAAATCTCCACTTTGACTGATATAACTTATTGCTTCTGCGACCTTATCATTGTAAAGCGCGGTTACGGCTTGAAATTTAAAAATATCATCTAATTTGAGGTAATATTGATTGACCGCTATTTGTTCGATTTTAGATTTTTCAGCTTTCGCTAAAAGAGTTTTCACTAGTTCGATATCGGCAGTATTCGTGTAGAATTCGCTAAAAGGCACAAACAACTCAGCCATTACAATATTTCCATTTTCTTTATAAAGACGAGATAAATATTGTTTCGACCAAATTACTGCTTTGTCATAACGCAGATTTGCGATATTCGACAAAGGTAATTCTACAGTAAGCCAGTCAATATCAGCAGTAAGTTGATTGATGTTTGCAGTTTTTATTGAAGAGGTAGCGCTAATTCGGTTTACCACTTTCAATAATTCAAGTTGAGCTACTGCCAAATCGCCTTTTGGTAAGTATTTTTCCGCTTTCGCGAAAGCTATATTGGCACCTTTAAAATTTGCGGTAAGTGAGTGAATATATCCTTGGGCAGAAAACCACAAGTAAGGCGAAGCGACTTTATCTGAAGCAGCAATCGAATTTATCAACTGAATCGTTTTCGGATCAACGATTTTCTGCACCGATTTTCGATATTCTATAACACTCTTATCTTTAAGCGAATTATCGATTTGAGATTCGATTTTATTGATGACACGAGTTAGTAAAAAGTCAAGATTGGGATTTTTAGGATCAAGCTCAGCGATTTTTTTGATTGCCATAACTTCATCGTTGTAATATCCATACAAAGCCCAAAGCGCGGATTTTTCTTTCGCAGTTTTTGCTAGTTGTAAGGTTTGATTCCATTCCAAATCATCTTGCGGATGAAAATTAAACAAG
>JBBSQV010000052.1:0-16900 GCA_038243675.1 Flavobacteriales bacterium | reverse complement strand
TCCGCGATATTGCCACGGTACAAATAGGTAGTAGCATTCGGTATGGTGCCGTAACCAAAGATGGTCAAGGCGAAGATGTGCAGGGAATGGTGATGATGCTCAAAGGCGAAAATAGCGGTGAAGTTGTGAATCGCGTCAAGGAAAAGATGGAGCAGATTAAGAAATCTTTGCCTGAAGGCGTAGATGTCGTGGCGTTTATGGATAGATCTGAACTTGTAGATAGAGCTATTTCGACAGTTGAAAACAACCTGATTGAAGGAGCGCTAATTGTGATTTTCATATTAGTTCTATTATTAGGAAATTGGCGTGCAGGATTGGTTGTGGCATCGGTTATTCCGCTGGCATTGTTATTTGCAATTTCGATGATGAAGCTATTTGGCGTAAGCGGAAATCTGATGAGCCTTGGTGCAATTGACTTTGGATTAATTGTCGATGGTGCAGTTATCATTGTCGAATCGATTGTTCACAGACTTCAAGTCAGAAAGAAGCGAAAACTTTCTCGTTTAGAAATGGATGAAGAAGTATTTACTGCCTCTTCAAAAATTAGAAATAGTGCAGCTTTTGGAGAAATAATTATTTTAATTGTGTACTTACCAATTCTGGCACTTGTAGGAATTGAAGGGAAAATGTTTGGGCCAATGGCACAAACGGTTTCGTTTGCAATTTTGGGAGCATTCATACTTTCATTAACTTATGTGCCAATGATGGCTTCGCTTGCGCTTAAAAAAGAAACAGGGCACACTCGAAATTATTCGGATAAAATCATTGATAAATTACACAGTTGGTACACACCTTTTCTGGATTTTGCAATGAAATTCAAAAGAGAAGTGCTGGCGGTGACACTAGCTGTATTTGCACTTTCGCTTGTAATTTTTAATACATTGGGTGGCGAATTTATTCCGAACCTTGATGAAGGAGATATTGCAACACATCTGATTATTGCTTCTGGAAGTTCACTTTCTCAAGAAATAGAATCAACAACGAAAGCTGAGCAAATTCTAAAAGCTAAGTTTCCAGAAATTAAAATGATTGTCTCTAAAATTGGTTCGGCCGAAATTCCAACAGATCCAATGCCAATCGAAGCTGCTGATATGATAATTATCTTAAAAGATAAATCTGAATGGACATCCGCAGAAACGAAAGAGGAGCTGATGAAGATGATGGAAAAAGAATTGGAAGCAATTCCTGGCGCTATTACCGAATTTTCTCAACCAATTCAGATGCGTTTTAACGAATTGATGACAGGCGTTCGAAGTGATGTCGCCATCAAAATATTTGGAGATGATATCGATCTGCTAGTCAGTAAAGGCGACGAAGTTTTGCAAATGATTCAGAATGTAAAAGGGGTCACAGATCCACAAGCAGAAAGAGTCGCAGGATTGCCTCAAATTGTGGTTCGCTATAATAAGGATAAAATGGCTTACTACGGGCTAAATGTTGGAGATCTAAATAGAGTTGTCCGAATGGGATTTGCAGGCGAAGTAGCAGGGAATGTTTACGAAGGCGAAAAAAGATTTGACCTTGTTGTACGCCTCGATCAAGATAAGCGACAAGACATCGAAAACTTAAAAACACTATTTGTTACATTGCCAAATGGAAATCAAGTACCACTTGAGCAAGTAGCGGATGTAGCTTATGAAGATGGGCCAATGCAGATTTCTAGAGAAGATGGAAAACGTAGAATAGTTGTTGGATTTAACGTGCGAGACGAAGATGTAAAAACGGTTGTTAATAATATTCAAGAAAAGTTAGATGCAGAACTAAAACTTCCTGATGGCTATTACACCACTTATGGCGGTCAGTTTGAAAACTTGATAGAAGCAAATAAACGTCTCGCTATTGCAGTACCAATGGCTTTGGGACTAATATTCATTTTATTATATTTTACTTTTAAGTCTATAAAGCAATCATTGTTAATTTTTACTGCAATTCCCTTATCGGCAATCGGAGGAATCATAGCTTTGTGGATGCGTGATATGCCATTCAGTATTTCGGCAGGAGTAGGATTTATAGCATTATTTGGGGTAGCGGTGCTGAACGGCATAGTATTAATAGGATATTTTAATCAATTAAAATCAGAAGGTATGACTGATGTGTTACAGAGAATAAAAGAGGGAACAAAAGTACGATTAAGACCAGTAATTTTGACTGCAGCAGTTGCATCGATGGGTTTCTTGCCAATGGCATTAAGCACATCAGCAGGAGCAGAAGTTCAGAAACCATTGGCGACAGTTGTAATTGGTGGATTAATTTCTGCGACCTTTTTGACATTGATTATTCTACCGATTCTGTACTACTTAGTTGAAAAGAAGTCAAAAATAAAGAGTAATTCAGCCGTAGCACTATTGTTGTTTTTTGGTTTTTCGGCAACAGCCAATGCACAAGAAATTCCAGTTTTGACCTTGAAATCTGCAATTGAAATAGCTAATGATAATAATCTACAAATTAAATCATCAATACTAAACGAGAAGCAACAACAGCAACTGTTGAAATCAGCTTTTGTAATGCCAAAGACTGAAATTGTAGGATCGTTTGGTCAAGTAAGTGGATACAATACGGATAAGCATATAGAAATTACTCAAGGAATTAATCCTTTTGTGATAGGTGCAAACAGGAAACTTTTGCAGGCAAATTATTCTAAAGCTTCTCTAGAAAAGCAAAATCTTAGCCAAAATATATCTCGTGAAATTAGTACTATTTGGAATACTATACTTTTACTAAAACAACAAAATCACTTGCTTGGTGCTGAAGAAATTTTGCTAATTAAAGCTCAGGAAAATAGTAGCAGAAGATTCACGACTGGAGACATCAGCAAACTTCAACTTACTTCGGCGAAAGCCAGAAAAGAAAATCTGTCCATTAAAATTTTATTAGGAAGAGCGCAACTATCGATGGAAGAATCTAAATTAAAATCGCTTTTGCAAGTAGAAGATTTTACGATAGCAGATACATCGTTTGTAACTCTGGGTACTATTTTTAATACTGACGACATCTCGGTTGTAGCCAATTCTGAACTTGCTTTGGCTAAAAAAGAAATTGAAGTTGCTGTTGGAGAACAAAAAGTGAGCAAAGCAGAAGGAATGCCAGAAGTCTCCGTCGGCTACTTTATGCAATCATTTAAAGGAACTCAAGAAGCAGATGGAGTTGACCGCTATTTTGACGGCACTCCCGATTTTATAGGTTTTACTGTTGGACTTTCTGTACCAATATTTGGCGGAAGCAATGTAGCTAGAAATAGAGCGGCAAAGACAAATATTGACCTGCAAGAAACGAATGCGAAAATGCTGCAAAGTCAATTAGAAAGTCAATTGGAGCAATACAAAATTATTGCGAGCGCTTATTTAGCAAAGATCGAATACTATAAAATTACAGCATTGGCTCAAGCCAAAACCATAAGAGAGAGTTCTGTCAAAGAGTATTCCGCTGGTCAGATTTCATATCACGAATTTACCGAGGCAATGGATGATGTTTTTGAAATAGAAAACACGTATCTGGAAAGCATTTACAATTACAATCAGATAGTAATTGAAATTAATTACCTGACAAACCAATAAATAATAAATATAATGCGCAATAATAAATCTATATATATAACTATAATTATCATTGGTATCCTAGTGTTAGTAGGTTATCTGATTGTTCGAAATAGTTCGACAGATCAAGAAGAAGATGATCACGACCACGAAATGGTCGAAAACAAGACTGAAGAATTATCGCCGATTATTAATAAAGAAGTTGCTTTGAACGAAGCACAATACAATGCTTCCAAAATTGTGCTCGGTACGTTTTCATCAAAAAATTTGAGTGATGTGATTCACGCAAATGGTTACACAAAACTTCCACCTCAAAATCAAGCCGATGTTTCTGTTTTTGCAAATGCGATTGTAAAGCAAATTTCGATCATTGAAGGACAAAAAGTTCAGAAAGGGCAAACTGTCGCGATCCTAGAAAGTCCAGAATTTGCTAAACTTCAAGAAGCTTACTTAACTTCCAAAAGCAATTTGGAATTTCTAAAACTTGAATTTAAACGTCAAGAATCTTTAAATGAAGATGAAATTAACTCTAGAAAGACTTTTCAGAAAGCCAAAGCGGAATATGATATTGAACTATCGAGACAGCAATCTTTACTGCGTCAATTGCAACTTCTGAATATCAATCCAAATGGATCCATTTCAAGTACCGTTTCTGTAAAAGCTCCGATAAGCGGTTATATTACTGAAATCTTTATCAAGATAGGATCAACTGTAGAACCTGGCAAATCGTTGATGAATATCGTGGATAATTCTCAGATTCATTTAGATTTGTTGGTCTACGAAAAAGATTTAAACAAAGTAAAACCTGGTCAAACAGTTCGTTTTATGCTTACCAATCAAGGAAATGACGAGATAAAAGGAAAAATTTTTAATGTTGGAAAGGCTTTTGAAAGCAATACCAAATCGGTTGCAGTTCATGCAGATATTTCAAACAAGGATCAGAAGCTAATTCCAGGAATGTACGTAAATGCTCTGATTGATATTGAAGCAAACAAAACTGACGCGCTACCCCTTGAAGCTGTTGTAAAGGCAGAAGGAAGAGAATTCATTTTTATACTGGAAGAAATTGTTCCAGAAAAGAAGTCAGCAGATGGAAATAATGTAAATGAAAAGGAATTTCACTTTCTAAGAATTGAAGTAAAATCAGGAACTTCGCAATTAGGCTTTGTTCACGTGGATATTCTGCAAGCAATGCCGAAAGATGCACAGATAGTTCTGTCTGGAGCATATTATATTCAGAGTCACCTGGTGAAAAATGATGGTGGTGGTGGACACGCTCACTAATAAAAAGATAGTATGAATAAAGAAAACAAAGCTCATTGGGAAACAGTTTACGAAACTAAATCTGCTCATCAAGTGAGTTGGACTCAGAAATATCCGCAGATCGCTATTGAGTACTTAACTGATTTGAATCTTCCGAAAGATGCCTCAATTATTGATGTCGGTGGAGGTGAAGCAGCTTTTGCAGAAGCAGCAATGGATTTGGGTTACACAAATATTTCAGTTTTGGACATATCCGACGCTGCTTTGGCGAAAGCCAAAGAAAGATTGGGCACAAAATCTGACAGTATTAGATGGATAGTTTCTGATATCCTAGATTTCGAAACAAGTGAAAAATATCATTTTTGGTACGATCGTGCTGTATTTCATTTTCTAACAACAGAGCAGGATATTGAAAAATATAAAAAAATTGTAACCAACTCTCTTGCTGATAGTGGCGATTTCTTACTTGGTACGTTTTCTGAGAATGGCCCTTTTAAATGTAGTGGACTTGAAATCAGTCAATATTCCGAAATTAGTATGAAAGAAGCTTTTGCAGAAAACTTTGTAGCACAAAAGTGTTTTACTCACGCACATCAAACACCATTTGATAGTATACAGAATTTTCAGTTTTGTGGTTTCAAAAAAATAAATTAAAAAATGACAGAAAATAAGATAAATTTAAATAATAGTAAAGACGATATTAATAGGGAAGAAGTGCACGATGATTTTTCTCATAACCAAAGTGAGAAAAGTAATCACGGGGAAGAACATAGTGACGATGATGGTCACGGACACAGTCACGATCTTGGCGATCAGTCCAAATTGCGGTTGTTTGCGTCTGCGGTAATCAGTTTTGTATTATTGATTATTGGAATCGCACTTGATTATTATTTTAAACCTGAGTGGTTTACAGATAATATAAGATTGATTTGGTATACTATTGCCTACGTGCCTGTTGGATTGCCAGTTTTGAAAGAAGCTATTACTAGCATTAAACAGGGAGATATTTTTTCGGAATTTTTCTTGATGGGAATTGCAACAATTGGTGCATTTGCTATTGGCGAATATCCCGAAGGAGTTGCTGTAATGCTATTTTATGCAATTGGAGAAATTTTCCAAACCCTTGCAGTAACAAGAGCTAAGACAAACATAAAAACCTTGCTAGATCAGCGACCTGATGAAGCTACGATAATCGTTGACGGAAAACAGACTATAAAAAAGGCAAAAGATATTGAAATTGGCGAAGTAGTTCAGTTGAAATCAGGAGAGAAACTGGCAATTGATGGTATTTTACTTTCCGAAACTGCGAGCTTTAATACCGCGGCATTAACTGGCGAAAGCACACCTAAAACTTTTAAAAAAGGGGAAACAGTTTTGGCAGGAATGATTAATTCGCAAACCGTAAGTCTTGTCGAATCTACTACCGCTTTTGAGGATACCAAGCTTTCGCGAATATTACAAATGGTACAAGAAGCATCTGCGAAGAAAGCACCAACCGAATTATTCATCAGAAAGTTTGCGAAAATCTATACACCAATTGTAGTATATCTCGCTATAGCAATATGTTTTTTGCCATACTTTTTTGTAGAGAATTACATTTTTAGAGATTGGCTTTACCGAGCATTAATTTTCCTTGTAATTTCCTGTCCTTGTGCACTAGTAATTTCGATTCCCCTAGGATATTTTGGAGGAATTGGAGCTGCGAGCAGAAATGGAATTCTATTTAAAGGTTCTGTATTTTTGGACGTTATGGCATCAATTGGCTTGGTTGTGACTGACAAAACGGGAACAATGACCGAAGGTGTTTTTAAAGTTCAGAAGATTCAGACCGAAGGGATATCCAACGAAGATTTAATTAAATATACTGCTGCCCTCGAACATAAATCCACCCATCCTATTGGCGACGCTATTATCGAGTACGCTGCTGGATCAGAGAAGAATGTGGTTGTAACCGAAGTAAATGAAATCGCTGGACACGGACTTGTCGGAAAAGTAGATGGTCGAAATATTGCTGTTGGAAACACCAAACTTTTGGATAAACTCGAAATAACTTACGATAAACAAATTGGCGAATCCGTTTTTACAATTATAGCAGTAGCAATTGACGATAAATACGCTGGTTATATTCTTATAGCAGATAAAATAAAATCAGATGCAGCATCAACTGTTGCTGAACTTAAAAAACTAGGAGTAAAAACTGTTATGCTTTCTGGTGATAAGGATGCAGTTGTGCAGGCTGTTGCCAAAGAATTACAGATCGAAGAATCATATGGCGATTTACTTCCAGAAAACAAAGTTCAGAAAATGCAAGAACTTAAAGGAAGTAATCTCAAAATTGCATTTGTGGGCGATGGCGTTAACGATGCTCCAGTTGTAGCGCTTGCCGATGCGGGAATTGCCATGGGCGGACTTGGAAGCGATGCTACGATAGAAACGGCAGACATCGTTATTCAGAACGATCAGCCGTCCAAAATAGTCACAGCCATTAAAATCGGAAAGAAAACAAAACAGATTGTATGGCAAAATATTTCGATAGCATTTTTAGTAAAAGCTGTGGTATTAGTACTTGGAGCAGGCGGACTAGCTACAATGTGGGAAGCTGTTTTTGCAGATGTAGGAGTTGCGTTACTAGCAATATTAAACGCGATGAGAATTCAGAATTCGAAGTTTTAAACTTTAAAACATAAAAAAAATCGCTGTGAGTTTACTTTACTTGCAGCGATGTTTTCATTTATACTTTTTTCCAAAGTGCATTACAATACCATTTATTAGAATCGTAGAATAAATATTCAATTTTAAATCCTGCATCTCTAGCAAGTTGTTCTATGTCTTTTTCTGAATATTTTTGAGACATTTCCATATAGATTGGTTCGTTTTTTTGAAACTTTATTTGCTGATTGTCAATCGAAACTCGCTGTTCTTCTTTACTAATCAAGTACGACTTACAAGTTCCAGTTAAGGGATCATAAGTTGGATAATGTTCAAATGAGTTCAAATCGAAATCTGCTGAAGAAGTGTCGTTGATTCGTTGTAACAGATTTAAATTAAAGTCTCTTGTAATTCCTTCTTTATCGTTGTACGCTGCAAGAATTTGGTGAGGATTCTTCTTTAAATCAAATCCAATCAGTAATTGGTCTCCTTTGTTAAGATGTAAATTTAAAGCCTTCAAAAATGAAGATGCACTTTCGCTTTCAAAATTCCCAATACTTGAGCCTAGAAATAAAATAACCTTCTTTTTGCTAGTCATTCTATTTAGCTCTTCGAGCATCGGCAGATATTCTCCAGCTAAACCTATTACCGTAACTGATGGAACTCTTTTAGGGATTTCCTCTTCAAGCTGTTCGATAATATTTTCGGAAATATCAATCGGGTAATAGTTAAAGTCTTTTTTAGCTTTTACGAGGGCTTTTAATAAATGTGTTGATTTGGTAGCATCTCCAGCGCCTAATTCTACTACATCAAAATAATCCGACTCTTCTGAAAGAACATTTGATATTTTGTCTGATTGCTCTTCAAATATCTCCATATCCGCATCGGTCAGATAATATTCTTCTGACTGCATTATTCTCTGAAACAGCAGATCGCCATTTGAATCGTAAAAATATTTTGACTGTAAGTATTTTGGGTTAGCAGTAAGTCCTGTGAGAATGTCTTTGGTAAATGTCTTTTCTATCATAGTATTATTTTACGAGTCTAATTCCAGTAAATTGCCATTGCAAATGTGGTTGAAAAAAATTTCTATAGGTTGGTCTGCTGTGGCCGTCGGGAGTTGCAATTGATGCTCCTCGCAAAATCATTTGATTGATCATAAACTTTCCATTGTATTCTCCAGTTGCATCCTCGGCCATTTTAAAACCTGGATAAGGCAAGTAAGCACTTTGCGTCCATTCCCAGCGATCTCCCCAATTTAAATTCTGGGATGCAACTTCCCATTCTGCTTCAGTAGGTAATCTCATTTTTTTCCAATTCGCGTAGGCGTATGCTTCATACATATTAATATGAGTAACGGGTTGACTCATATTTATTTGAGACAATCCATTTAATGTATAATACTGCCATTCGCCGTTTATCTGATGCCAGTACAAAGGCGCTTTTGCCTGTCTCTGCTTTTTCCATTCCCAACCATCCGCGTGCCATAATCGGAAGTTTTCATAACCACCAGAATTCATAAATTCTAAATATTCCATATTTGAAACTAGATTTTCATTAATTTCAAAATGATTGATATAAACCTTATGTCGGTTCAACTCATTGTCAAAACAAAAGTCATTTCCTTGATGACCAATTTCATAAACACCTTCTCGAAAAGTTAGAAATGAATCTTCCGCAATTTCGGTTCCTATTTCAATTGTAGTATTGGAATAGGGTGGAAGAAGTGGATTATTTCCTAGAATAAATTTAATGTCCGTTAAGAGCAACTCCTGATGTTGCTGTTCGTGATTTAGACCAAGTAGAAACACAGGTAGCAAATCTTCTGGCAAAGCATTTTCAAGATATTTGGTCATTGCAGCATCAACATAAGCTCGATATTCATAAACCTGCTCAACAGTTGGTCTACTCAAATTTCCTCTATCTGTTCTAATTACTCGCGCGCCAATGGTTTCGTAGTAACTATTAAAGACATAATTAAAATTGGTATCAAATACTTCATATCCTTTTAAGTAAGGAACTAAAATCATAGTTTCAAAAAACCAAGAGGTGTGGCCTAAGTGCCATTTAGGCGGACTTACATCTGCAATGTTTTGCACCACATAATCTTCAATTTCTAGTGGTTTACAAATTTCTTCGGTTCTATTTCTAATGCTTAAATAATTTTCGAACATATTTCTATGCCCTTTATAATATGTATTGTGGTCATTTTTAGTAATGGTTTCCATAAAAAAATCAATTGGTTTTTAAAGTTATATAAATATTTATGAAACAGATTCTTTTTTAACACCTTAACAAAAGATTTGCAAATACTGCCACTGTAGAACTTTTCATTCTGTAGCATATTAATAAACCGACACTTATGATAATATAAATAGTTAAAAACTCACATTTTTAGACTAAAATTTGTGCAGAGATGCTGACTTATTGCAGAAAAATATTATTTTTGTCAGCTATGGAAAAAAAATTAATTAATCTAAGAGCATTTAAGAATTTCTTCCAGAAGTCTTCTTCAAGTGGTATTATTCTTCTTTTTTGTGTCGTCGTTTCTTTATTGTTGGCAAATTCACCAGTAGCGAAAGAATTTTCTAATCTTCTCGAAACTGATATAGGTTTTAATCTAGGCGCAGTTCAACTTCGCTATCCTGTCATTCTGTGGGTAAACGACGGATTGATGGCAATCTTTTTCCTTTTGGTCGGATTAGAGATCAAGCGTGAAGTTGTAGAAGGAGAACTATCTTCTTTCAAGCAAGCTTCCTTACCAGTCTTGGCAGCCATTGGAGGTGTAGCAGTACCAGCATTAATTTATCACGCGTTCAATCACGCAGATGTAACAACCGTGCACGGCTGGGGTGTGCCAATGGCAACCGATATTGCATTTGCACTCGGAATTCTTTCGCTATTGGGTGATAAAGTTCCAACGGGTCTAAAGATATTTTTGGCCGCACTGGCCATTGTAGATGACTTAATTGCCATTATGGTGATTGCCATTTTCTATTCAACAGATCTTGAATGGATGTATCTTGGCTTAGCTGGGGCAATTTTTGTACTTCAAATTATTTTTAATAGACTTGGATTCTTAAGCATCTGGTGGTATGTGATTCCAGGACTATTTATGTGGTATTTCATTCATCATTCAGGAATACACGCAACTATTGCAGGAGTTTTAACTGCGGTTACATTGCCTACAAATGACACCGATCAAGAATCTCCACTGGAGAAATTAGAGCATTTCTTGAGTACGCCCGTCAACTTTATAATTATGCCAATTTTTGCCATTGCTAATACTAATATCACCTTCTTAGGAGGAATGGTAGAAGGACTTGCGACAAATATGGGCATGGGAATTATCTTAGGTTTATTCTTAGGAAAACCAATTGGAATTTTCTTTATGTCTTGGTTAGCCGTAAAACTGAATTTAGGAAAGCTTCCAGAAGGAGCAAATTGGATTCATATTCTCGGTCTTGGATTATTGGGAGGGATTGGCTTTACGATGTCAATATTTATCGCATTACTATCATTCAAACTCGAATCGTATCAAGTCGAAGCCAAATTTGCAATTCTTGTAGCATCGTTCTTATCTGGTTTTATGGGTTATATGCTTTTAAGTCTTTATAATAAAAAACAAAACAAGAAAAATAGATTAGTTACAGCACAAAAAGCTTTGTAGTATTTTTTTGAAAAAGTCATGACGCCGTCTTATTTTCAAATTCTAATACAGTTTGAAATTTTGACGGCGTTTTATTATTTGTTATAATACATTTGCCTGTTAAATGCTTTCATAGTAAAATTCCGAAATGTAAGTTTACGCTTTCGCGATAGCTATTAAAATTTAATTCAAATAGAGGATTATAGTAATTTATGTCAGTAACAATTCCAGCTTATCACGAAGCGAAGACTTTCGATAACATCATTTTTAACGGATCAGATCTACATTTTTCTGAATATGAATCTTGCACCTTCAGCGACTGTAATTTTACTGAAGCTACTTTTCTGGCGGTTGTATTTATTGATTGCAACTTTATAAACTGCAATTTTGAAGCTGCAAAAATCAATTATGTTTCGTTTCGAACTGTAATTTTTACTGATTGTAATTTAATTAATATAAATTTTGCAATGATTGATCAGTTTATTTTTGAAGTTCATTTTACTAATTGTAGTCTCGATTTTTCGAAGTTTTATTCTTTAAAACTGAAAAATACTGTCTTTAAAAATTGTAGCATGATTGCAATGGATTTTATGAATGCGGATATGACCAAGGTTTTCTTTTCAAATTGCGATTTGTACCAATCCGTTTTTGACAAAACGATTCTGAATCAAGCAGATTTTAGCAGTAGCAGAAATTATAGCTTCAACCCTGCCAAAAACAAAGTAAAAAAAGCTGTGTTCTCAAAAGATGGACTTGCAGGATTATTAAAATACCACGACATTATAGTGGTCTAAATTTCTTTTTCCATTACAAAATCTTCCATAAGATATCCATTCCCAATTTCGATAGTTTCTTCACTAACGATTTCAAAGCCTAGTTTGTTATAGAAATGAAGTGCTGAATTATACTTATTTACATTTAGCGAAAGGGTATTTGAAGAATTTTCGAAAGCATTTTCAGTAATGTGTTCAATGAATTTTCGACCAACATTTAAACCCTGTGATTCCGGTAAAATATAGAGCTTGTGAATGCGAGTAATGGGAGAGGAGTGGAATTTATGTTCGATGCCGCAATACCCCAAAATTTTGGCATTATTCACCGCAAATGTATAGTTCTGCAATTCCATACTTTTCTTTAAAGCCGCAGCGCTGTAGAATAAATTAAGCATATATTCTATTTGCGCTGCTGACAATATTTTGCCATAAGTAGCGGGCCAAGTTTCGGCTGCTATTTGTTTAATTTGACTAATGTCATTCTCCGTGGCATTTTTAAAAACAATCATTTACAACAGTTTTTTATCCGTGAACCGTGTTACTTTTTCCGTATTTTGAGATAATCGAAGCTTCAAATTCCAACCATTCTCTCCAACGTTTTTCAACGTCAATTCCTGTCCCGTATTTGCGAGCATAGGTGATAAATGTTGTATAATGAGAAGCTTCACTTTCCATCAATTCTCTGTAAAAAACAGAAAGTTCAGGATCGTTGATGTTTTCAGATAGTACCTTAAAACGTTCACAACTTCTAGCTTCAATCATTGCCGAAAACAGCAATCTTTCCACCAAACCAGAAACTCTGCTTCCAGTATTGCTTTGTTTCATATATTTGGCCAATTCGCCGACATATTCATCTTTGCATTCACGTCCTAAAGTAAGACCGCGTTTTAAGATAATTTCGTGTACCATTTGGAAATGTTCGATTTCCTCTTTTGCAAGAGCAAGCATATCCGTCACAAGATCTGGAAATTCTGAATTGATTGTGATGATTGTAATCGCATTTGTCGCCGCTTTTTGCTCGCACCAAGCGTGATCCGTAAGGATATCTTCAATATTTTTTTCTACAATATTAACCCATCTTGGGTCTGTAGGTAATTGTAATCTTAAAACAGACATAATTTTGAATTTATTAAAAAACCTTCAAAAGAGAACTAATGAAGGTTTTTAGATTATTATAAAAAAAGGTTTTACCAAACAAAAATGGCTCTTTCGCCCATCATTTCGTTCACTTCTTCAGCGATATCTTCCATTAACTCTTCATTGTTAGGATCAGAAAGTACACGGTCAATCAAATCTACGATTGGAGCCATATCTTCTTCCACAAGTCCACGAGTCGTAATTGCTGCAGTCCCGATACGAATTCCAGAAGTTACGAAAGGAGATTTATCATCAAAAGGAACCATATTTTTGTTTACAGTAATTTCAGCTTTTACCAATGCGTTTTCAGCTTCTTTACCAGTAATGTTTTTATTTCTAAGGTCGATTAGCATCATATGATTATCTGTTCCTCCAGAAATAATATCGTACCCTTTGTCCATAAATGCTTGTGCCATTACTTTAGCATTTTTCTGAACCTGAACCATATATCTAAAGTACTCATCTGTAAGAGCTTCACCAAATGCTACTGCTTTTGCAGCAATTGAGTGCATCAAAGGTCCACCTTGATTTCCTGGAAAAACAGCAAGATCAAGTAGAGATGACATCATTCTTGTTTCTCCTTTTGGAGTTTTGATACCAAATGGATTTTCAAAATCTTTACCCATCATAATCATTCCGCCTCTCGGGCCGCGAAGAGTTTTGTGAGTGGTTGTAGTCACGATATGACAATGAGGAAGTGGATCATTCAAAAGTCCTTTTGCGATAAGTCCTGCAGGGTGCGCAATGTCCCCGAGAAGTAATGCTCCAACGCTATCTGCAATTTTTCTAAAACGCTCAAAATCCATATCACGAGAGTAGGCAGATGCTCCAGCGATAATCATTTTTGGTTTTTCTCTAGTTGCAATTTCCTGAATTACATCATAATCAAGTTGACCCGTTTCTTTATTTACTCCATAAAACACAGGATTATATAATCTTCCTGAAAAGTTTACAGGCGATCCGTGGGTAAGGTGTCCTCCATGAGATAAATCAAATCCAAGAATTTTATCTCCAAGTTTTAAACATGCAAAGTAAACTGCTGTATTTGCTTGAGATCCTGAATGTGGCTGCACGTTTGCATATTCTGCTCCAAACAAAGTTTTTGCTCTGTCAATTGCAATTTGCTCAACAATGTCGACTACTTCGCAACCTCCGTAATATCTTTTGCCTGGGTAACCTTCGGCATATTTGTTGGTTAAAACTGATCCGGCAGCTTCTAAAACTCGATCGCTTACAAAATTCTCACTGGCTATTAATTCCAATCCTTCAATTTGTCTTTCCTGCTCATCCAATATGAGATCAAAAATTTCCTGGTCGTTGTACATGGCTTCGTTTACGTTAAAATGATGACAAAAATACGAAAAGCGTTTGTTAATATGGTTGTTAATTTTATATTTGAATAAAGTTCTAATAACATAACTAAATCAATATAAAAATGCCAATAACTGCCAATAATCCTGATTTAAAATCTTGGTTAAAAGTTTCTTCTGAAAGTGATTTTCCAATTCAAAATATTCCATTTGGAGTATTTTTAACCAGTGAGCACGTTGTGACAATTGGAACAAGAATTGGTGATTACGCAATTGATTTAGGTGCATTACAACAACTAAATTATTTTGAAGGGATCGAACTTACGGATGATATGTTTATGCAAGATACTCTAAACGATTTTATCTCTGATGGTAAGAAGACTTGGAGAGCAGTTCGAAATAGAATTGCAGACCTATTTTGTGAGACGAACACAACCCTTCAACAAAATGAGAAACATAGAGAAATTGTAATTTTTGATATAGAAGATGTTGAAATGCAACTCCCTGTATTAATAGGTGATTATACAGACTTTTATTCAAGTAAAGAACATGCTACTAATGTAGGAGCAATGTTTCGGGATCCCGAAAATGCGCTACTTCCAAATTGGCTGCACATCCCTGTCGGATATCACGGAAGAAGTAGTACAATAATCCCTTCAAATATACCAGTTCATAGACCGATGGGTCAAACAATAGCCCCAGATGCAACAAACCCAACTTTTGGTCCATCTAAGCGAGTAGATTTTGAACTTGAAACTGCTTTTATAACAACCGATGCGAATATTATGGGAGAGCCGATCCCTGCAGAAGAAGCAGAAGATTATATTTTTGGAATGGTATTGCTTAACGATTGGAGCGCACGAGATATACAAAAATGGGAGTATGTTCCACTAGGTCCATTCTTGGCGAAAAGTTTTGCAAGTTCAATATCGCCGTGGATTATAACAATGGAAGCTCTTGAACCTTTTAGAATCGCTGGACCAAAACAAGATCCTGAACCGTTAGATTATCTTAAAACAGAAGGTGATCAGGCATTTGATATTAAACTTGAAGTTTCTCTTAAGCCAGAAGATGGAGAGGAAAATCTTCTCGCGACTTCAAATTTTAAATATATGTACTGGAGCATGAGTCAGCAACTCACGCATCATACTAGTAATGGATGTCGTGTAAACTCTGGAGATATGATGGGATCTGGAACTATTTCTGGACCAACGCCAGATAGTTTTGGATCGATGTTGGAATTAACTTGGGGTGGAAAAAATCCAATTAAATTGAAGGACGGTACCGAAAGACAATTTATAAATGACAACGACACCGTTATTATGCGAGGTCATTGTAAAAATAACAACGTAAGAATTGGTTTTGGAGAAGTTTCTACCAAATTGCTACCTACTTATCAGCGAAAATAATTAAAAAATAAAATTTTTATAAATCCACTTCATTGAAGTGGATTTTTTTTTGCCAATTGTTTCTATATTCTATTATATTTGTTAAAATCAAATACATATAATGAAAAATATATACATCCTTTTTACATTTTTATTAGTAGCCTCTTGTGGAAAGAAAATCACTCAAAACGCGATTAATTCTGGAGACTATGATCAGGCAATTGAAACTGCAACTCAGGCTTTGCGAAACAATAAAGATAAAAAAAGTAAGAAGTCTTATATTTTTATGTTAGAGGAGGCTTTCGCCAAAGCTGTCAAGAGAGACTTAAAGACATTAGAATATTTGAAAAAAGAGAATAATTCGGCAAACGCTGAAAAAATTTATACTTTATATTACAATCTTCAACAGAGAGAAGAGCAGATCAAGCCATTGCTTCCACTATATCTTTCAGAAAACCGAACTGCTCGCTTTGATTTTACAAATTACACAACTCAACTGGTTCAGAGCAAAAAAGATCTTGTAAACTACCTTTATGTAAATGCAATGCGATTATCTCTTTCTACAAAGAAAGAAGATGCTCGTAAAGCGTATGACTATTTAAATTTTATCGAAAAATTACAACCTGACTTTAAGGATTTATCAAGTTTAAAAGACAAAGCACTTCAGAAAGGTACTGATTACGTGCTTGTCAAAATCGATAATCAAACAAATATGATTATTCCGACTCAACTTCAAAATCAGTTATTAGATTTTTCTACATACGGACTGGATGAATTCTGGGTGGTATATCATTCAAATCCTCAGCAAAACTATAAATATGATTACACTTATTTTGTAAATTTTAGAGATATTTCTATTTCCCCAGAACAGATGCGTGAAAAGGAATTTGCTGTGGAGAGAGAAGTTCAAGATGGTGTTAAAAGAAGCTACGACGCCAATGGAAATGTCATTTTGAATGATAAAGGAAATGCCGTAATGATACCCAATATAATTTTGGCGAAAGCCTTAATACAGGAAGTGAATTTGCAAAAAACTTGTTCTGTAACAGCAAAAGTGGACTTTGTGAAGACAAGCAACAATCAACTTATCAATTCGTTTCCTCTAAATTCAACCTTTGTTTTTCAAGATATAGCAGCGAAATATCGTGGCGATATTCGAGCGATTGATCCAAACTATACGCAATATTTGAACCGACGT
>JBBSQV010000051.1:0-17258 GCA_038243675.1 Flavobacteriales bacterium | reverse complement strand
GTTTGGATGATGCGTCAGGCGGGAAGATATTTACCAGAATTTATGGCCTTGCGCGATAAATACGATTTCTTTACACGTTGTAGAACTCCTGAAATTGCTGCAGAAATTACCGTACAACCTATAAGAAGAATTGCTCCAGATGCAGCGATTTTATTCTCTGATATTCTTGTAATTCCACAAGCAATGGGCCTTGAAGTATTGATGAAAGAAGATTTTGGGCCTTTTGTTCCAAATCCAATTCGCACACCTCAAGACGTAGAAAGAGTAATCGTTCCAGACGTTCACGAAACTTTACAGTATGTTTTTGATGCCATTAAGTTGACTAAAGAAATGCTTAACGACGAAGTTCCATTAATTGGCTTCGCAGGTTCGCCTTGGACAATTATGTGTTATGCTGTAGAAGGAAGAGGTTCAAAGAGTTTTGATAAAGCAAAAGGATTTTGTTTCCAATATCCAGAAGCGGCTCACGTTTTACTTCAGAAAATTACTGATACAACCATTCTTTACCTAAAAGAAAAAGTGAAATCTGGTGTTAATGCAGTTCAGATTTTTGATTCTTGGGGTGGAATGTTAGCTCCAGCTGATTATCAAGAATTCTCTTGGAAATACATCAATCAGATTATCGAAGCATTGGCAGATGAAACTCCAGTAATTGTTTTCGGAAAAGGATGTTGGTTTGCACTTGGCGAAATGTCAAAAAGCCGCGCGTCTGCTCTTGGAGTAGACTGGACTTGTTCTCCAACAAATGCTAGGTACTTAACCGGTGGAAATATGGTTTTGCAGGGTAATTTTGATCCTTCAAGATTAATGTCGCCAATTCCTACGATCAAGAAAATGGTTCATCAAATGATTGACGAATTCGGAAAAGACAAATACATCGTAAATCTAGGGCACGGAATTCTACCTCATATTCCAGTAGACCACGCCAAAGCATTTATTGATTCAGTAAAAGAATATAAGCAGTAATATTAATCATCCTGCAAGGTTTTCTAAGCCCTGCAGGATTTTTTGCATTTCGAAAAACAACAATACCTACAAGGTTTTGAAAACCTTGCAGGAAAGTCAAAACAACGTAATTAGTGCAACTCGAAGTTTTAGAAAAAGATCATTATTATCACATTTATAATAGAGGTATAAATGGAGGTTGTGTGTTCTTCAATGATGAAAATAAAATGTTCTTTCTCAAACAGTTGAACAAATATTTATCAGGTAAAATTTCACTTTACGCGTACTGTTTACTTGATAACCACTATCATTTGGTTATAAAATTGATAGAAGACGGAGAAGTTGTGACCCAATGTTTTTCTAATTTTTTCAATTCATATGCTAAATCGATAAATAAAGAAAACGATAGAACGGGTAGTCTTTTTGAGAAGCATTTTAAAAGAATAAAGCTTGATACCGCAGAGTATTTGAAGCATTTAATTGTTTATACGAATTTGAATCCGAAACATCATTTGGATTTGAGTTTTGAAGAATTTAAATTTTCATCGTATCAATCTATAATATCAGAAAAGGAAACAAAGTTGGAAAGGATGGAAGTTTTAGAGCTTTTTGGAGGTATCGAAAATTTCAAATTTTGTCATTATCATCAAAGCGATATTATAACCGAAAGACATACACTCGAATAGAAAATCTTAAGTTGGCGATCCTGCAAGGTTTTTTTTAAACCTAGTAGGAATTGTTCTTAATAAACCTATCTGTTACAATAGATTTGAAGGATTATTTTTAAAAGTGTTTAATTAAAATATTACTAAGGAATTAAATAAACGATGCTAAACAAAGGACTTAGAGACGAACAAGCAGTAAGAATAGATAATATTTTAAAGACATTATTATCGCTTGTATTTGTTCCGAAATTTTGGAATGTTACCGAACTTTCTGCGATTGACGAACGGCTGGAAAAGTTTGGAATGACATTAGAAACTATCAGCAATTCCACTTCGGAAGATTTAATTAAACTTCTGAATCAGAATAATTTGGACTTTGAACAGTTAGAGAAATTCGCAGATATTCTTGGACATCTTTCGAAAGGTGACCAATATAACTTCGGTGAGAAGGCAGTTTCGATTTATAAATTTATTCAAACTGAGAGCCATACAATGTCTTTTTCGATAATGGGAAAGATTGCTGGGATACAAAATAAATAAATAAAAAGCTAGTAGTAAGAATCGAATTGAAGTGATCAAATAATGCCAAAAAAATAATAATATTTTTAATTATAACTGATTGATTTTGTGTAAATTAAAATTTAAATACAGAAAATATGACAAAAGAGACAGCTATAAAATTATTTGAGCAGAAGCAAATCCGTTCGGTTTGGGATGATGAGCAAGAGAAGTGGTATTTTTCGATTATTGATGTGGTTGAAGTTTTAAGTGGGAGCGATAGACCAAGACGGTATTGGAGCGACTTAAAGTCCAAGCTTAAAAAAGAGGGAAGTGAACTGTCCGAAAAAATCGGACAGTTGAAAATGAGTGCTAGCGACGGAAAAATGCGAATGACAGACATCGCTGATACTGAACAGCTATTTAGATTAATTCAATCAATTCCCTCACCAAAAGCAGAGCCATTCAAATTATGGATTGCGCAAGTAGCTCGTGAAAGAATCGACGAAATTGAAGACCCAGAAATAGGTATTGATCGTTTGATGGAAACTTATCTCAAAAAAGGATATTCTAAAGAATGGGTCAATCAGCGATTAAAAAGCATTGAGGTAAGAAAAGACTTGACAGATGAATGGGATAATAGAGGTGTCAAAAAAGGTCAGGAGTACGCTATATTAACTGATGAAATTACCAAAGCTTGGAGCGGATTGTCTATCAAAGAATATAAAAATCACAAAGGATTAAAAAAAGAAAATCTGCGTGATAATATGAGTAACCTAGAATTGGTGCTTAATATGTTGGCAGAAGCGACAACAACCGAAATTAGCAAAGAGAAGAAGCCAGAAACTTTTGTAGAAAATAAAATCATTGCTAAACAAGGTGGAACAATTGCAGGAAATACTCGTAAAGAAATTGAAGAAAAAACAGGTAAAAGCGTAGTAAATAAATTAAAAGCTATTGACTACCTGAACAATAAAAAAGAATTAGAATAATGAAAGATAAATTTTATTCATACATATTAAACTTACAAGATCAAATCTGTGCAGCACTTGAGGCTCAAGATGGTTCAGCCAAATTCCGTGAAGATCTTTGGGACAGGCCAGAAGGTGGCGGTGGAAGAACGCGAGTAATCGAAAATGGAGCAGTCTTTGAAAAAGGCGGTGTCAATATTTCTGCTGTCCACGGGAAACTTCCAGATAGTATGCAAAAGTTATTCAATGTTGGAGAAGCAGACTTTTTTGCGTGCGGATTGAGTTTGGTTATTCACCCAAAAAACCCAATGGTACCAACGGTTCACGCAAACTGGCGCTATTTTGAAATGTATGATGCTGAAGGAACTGTAATTAATAGCTGGTTTGGAGGCGGTCAAGATCTTACTCCTTACTATCTATTTGATGAAGACGCTGTGCATTTTCATACTATTTGTAAAGAAGCTTGCGATAAGCACGATCCAACTTTCTACGCAAAATACAAAAAGCAATGTGACGAATATTTCTGGAATGCACATAGACACGAAGCCCGAGGGATCGGTGGATTATTTTTCGATTATCTAAAAGAAACTCCAGAAATGTCTATGGAAGATTGGTACAATTTTGTCACCGAAGTTGGAAACAGCTTCGTAGAATCATATGTGCCGATTGTTGAAAAAAGAAAAAACTTACCTTTTACAAATGAAAATCGCAAGTGGCAAGAAATAAGAAGAGGCCGTTATGTCGAATTTAATTTAGTTCACGATAAAGGAACTTTATTTGGACTCAAAACCAATGGAAGAATCGAAAGTATCTTGATGAGTTTACCACCGCACGTTCAATGGATTTATGATCATCATCCCGAAGCTGGAAGTGAAGAGGAAAGATTAGTAAAGGTGTTGGAAAGTCCGGTTGAGTGGCTAAAATAGTTTACTGTTAACAGTTTACAGTTAAAAGTATGACGAATGGTAGATTATAAAAAATATCACGTTTGGCAAAGATCACATCAATTAGTTTTAGATGTGTATCGAATTACGGCAACGTTTCCAAAATCGGAAATGTTTACAATTGTTCCGCAAATAAATAGAGCTGCTATTTCAATTCCAACCAATATTGCCGAAGGCTGCGGAAGAGAAACTCAAAAAGAGCTAATCAGGTTTTTATACATTTCCTCAGGATCAGCTCACGAAGTAGAATATTTAATTTTGCTCGCAACTGATTTAAAATTTATTAATCAAGATGATTCAGAGAAATTATTAACGGAGCATTCAGAAATTAAAAAAATCTTAGGCTCACTAATCAGAAAAATTAAATCAACATTATAAAATAATAATTTGCATTAAGAAATAATGCGAATTTATTCTTTAATGAACAGGAATTCTTATTTAACACTATAAAAACTGTTAACGGTAATCTAAAAACTGTAAACTCTCAGAAACTGTTAACCGTAAACTGTAAACTAAATTAACTATGCTACACCGAGGTAGAAGATTACGCGTCAACGAATCCATGCGAAGTCTTGTTCGCGAAACTACATTAAGTCCAAGTGATTTTATGTTTCCAATGTTTATTGCCGAAGGCGAAAACGTCAAAGTCGAAATTCCATCAATGCCAGGGATTTTCCGTCGATCAATCGATTTTACTGTTCAAGAGGTAAAAGAAATTTTCGAACTAGGAATTCGCGCTGTCAATATTTACGTCAAAGCTGATGAATCTGCGAAAGATAATACCGGAAAAGAAGCGTGGAATGACAACGGATTAATGCAACGTACCATTCGAGCAATTAAAGAAGCTTGTCCAGAAATGATCGTGATGCCAGATGTGGCTTTGGATCCATACTCGATGTACGGACACGACGGAATTATCGAAAATGGAGATGTTGCAAATGATGCAACTAATGATGCTTTGGTCAAAATGGCTGTGTCGCACGCAAAAGCGGGTGCAGATATGGTTGCGCCAAGTGATATGATGGATGGTCGCGTTTTAAGATTACGTCAAGGATTGGATGAGGCAGGTTTCCACAATGTGGGAATTATGAGCTATTCGGCTAAATATGCTTCAGCATTTTACGGGCCTTTCCGCGATGCTTTGGATAGCGCTCCAAGAGAAGCTGATATTGAAGTTCCGAAAGATAAAAAGACCTATCAAATGGATTATGCAAACCGCATCGAAGCAATCAAAGAAGCTTTATGGGATGTAGAAGAAGGTGCTGATATGGTTATGGTAAAACCAGGAATCGCATATCTGGACATTGTTCGCGAGGTAAAAAATGCAGTTAATGTTCCTGTAACAGTCTTTCACGTTTCTGGGGAATATGCAATGATTAAGGCCGCTGCCGAAAGAGGGTGGCTTGATCACGACAAAATTATGATGGAACAATTGATGTGCATCAAGAGAGCTGGAGCAAGTTTGATTTCGACCTATTTTGCAAGAGAAGCAGCACAATTTATAAAAGATAATTAATCGGAAATTGCTTTAATATCTTTTCTAGACAGTTCTTGATTAGAATCCGTATATATTGGGTTACTGCAAAGTAAATGTTGAATATAATAAAGACTGGAATTTAAAAAAGGCTTAAATTTGCGAGAATATTTTCTGTAAATTCGAAAGATAGTACGTGTCTTTGTAAAAACCATAGTATTTGATTTTATGCAGAAATAGAATATTGCCACGAAAACATAAAATAAAACAATAATAATAATCAAACTATGAAAAAAGTAATCGTATTCGCTTCACTTTTGATGGTTTTTGCCTGTAAAGACAAACCAGTTCAAGATACAGAAAGCGTAGTATATGAAGACGAGATGGAAATGCCAGCAGAAGCAGTTGCAGATGCTCCAGATCCAGCAGCCGAAGCGGCTATGATAGCTTCAGGATTAGACCCTGCTCTTGTTGATAAAGGAAAAGCAATCTTCTCTGGAAAAGGTACTTGCATAGCTTGTCACCAACCAGCAGAAAAAACAATCGGGCCAAGTATCACTGAAATTGGTTCAATTTACAAAAAAGAAGGAGCTAGTCTTGTTGCATTTCTTAAAGATGATGCCAAGCCAATCGTAGATCCAGCTCAATATGTAATAATGCAAGCTAACTTCGCAATTACAAAAAAGATGAGTGTTGAAGAACTAGCATCAATAGAAGCTTATATGCTTTCAATGGCAAAATAATCGCTTTAGATAAATAATTCATTCCATCATTACTCCTTGAATATTATGAAAACAACTGTGATCAATTCGCCGCTGGGTTTCATTAAAATAGAAGGGAATGATGATGGAATTTTTTCTTTAAATTTCACAGAATCTACTTCACAATCCATAGAAGTCCCATCCGCACTTCAAAATGCTGTAACGCAAATTCAGGAATATTTTGATGGTACTCGCAAAGACTTCACAATCAAAATAGCACCACAAGGAACTGATTTTCAGCGTAAAGTCTGGAATTTACTACAGCAAGTTCAACACGGCAAAACCATCAGTTACTCGCAACTTTCTGATCAATACGGAGATCCAAAAGCCATCCGAGCTGTAGCTTCAGCAAATGGTAAAAACCCTATTCTAATCATAATCCCTTGTCACCGCATCATTTCAAAAGACGGCGGACTAGGAGGATTCTCGGCCGAACTTTGGCGCAAAGAATGGTTGCTGCATCACGAGCAAAATTGTCAGCAAGAACAATTATTCTAATTTCAATAATAATAAATTACTTCTTAAAAAATTTGTATTTTCGTTCGGGTCATCGCAATTATAATTGTCCGAATTTTATGAAAATACTGAAAAACTTTTTGATAGGTCTTGTTGTCTTTTTTATTCTGCTAATTGCAGCACTGTATATATTTAAGGTTGACTATCTAATAACCGCTGTGCGAGTTACGTATCTTAATGGTCACAAAACCGCTTTCTTAGACGATTATAATTACTTTGAAAATCGTGTAATTGAGACAGCAAAGAACCCTCAACCTTGGCCGATTTCTGATAAATATAATTCGGTAAAAAGCACTGATCGCCTTGATTCATTAAACGCGAAAAATGGCACGATTGCGTACTTGATTTTCAAAAACGACAGTATTCAGTACGAGCATTACTATGATGACTATAATAAGGAATCAAAAACAAACTCCTTTTCGATGGCAAAGAGCTTTGTTTCGGCAGCCCTCGGAAAAGCCATTCAAGAAAATAAAATTAAAAGTCTCGATCAACTCGTTGGCGACTTTTTCCCGGAGTTTTCTAAAGGTAAGGCCGCAAAACTTACGGTGGGAGATTTATCTTCTATGGCGTCGGGTCTTAACTGGGATGAGTCCTACTATAGTCCATTTTCAGTTACAACTCAAGCGTATTTCGACAAAGATTTGCCCGCAATTATCAAAAATTTAAAAGTAATAGACGATCCTGGGCAGTATTTTTTATACCTAAGTGGCAATACGCAGCTACTTGCAATGGTTATCGAAAAAGCTACGGGCGAATCTCTTGCGAATTATATTTCTGAGAAATTTTGGCAGCCAATGGGTGCCGAAAATGATGCTCTCTGGCAGACAGATCAAAAGGACGGAATTGTCAAAGCTTATTGCTGTATCGCTTCAAACGCTCGTGATTTTTCAAGATTTGGCAAGCTCTATAAGCAATACGGAAAATGGAATGGCAAGCAAATTCTCGATAGTACTTTTGTAGCAACATCTATAAAGCCTCGATTTAAAGATGATCCAGAATATGGATATGGCTGGTGGCTGGCAAAATTTCAGGGTAAAGATGTCTTTTATATGCGCGGTCATCTTGGTCAATACGTGATTGTAATTCCTCAAGACGATATTATAATTACACGCCTCGGTCATCGTGCAACGCCGGTGGAGGGTGATGATCACAGCAGCGATTTCTATATTTATATTGAAGAAGCTTACAAAATGTTAGATCAAATGAAGTCGTAATTCTTTTCAATTAAGCATTTTTTTTTGGAGCTATTTGCTTCGCCCGTTCGCTTTGCTCGAGTCCTGCTGTCCACTGTATCTTTCCTGCCCAACAAGAGGGGCAGGAAAGGATGCCGTTCCCATCAGGGCTAGGGCTGATGTTTACAAAATAATATTTACATTTACTTTATGAAAATTGTTCCATTATTGTCGGTCGAAAATCTCAACATCGCTTTTGCGTCAGACGGAAAGTGGAATTCTGTAATACATAATATCAGTTATAGCATTCTTCCGAATGAAATTGTTGGGATTGTAGGCGAATCTGGCTCAGGAAAGTCAGTTTCATCATTGTCGATTATGGGTTTGTTGCCAGCCAAAATTTCAAAAATTTCGGAAGGCGAAATAATTTTCAACAATAGAAATGTAGCAGATTTTACAGCAAAAAACTGGCAAAAATTTCGTGGCAACGAAGTAGCAATGATCTTTCAAGAACCAATGAGTTCACTAAATCCTTCGTCAAAATGCGGAGTTCAAGTGCAGGAAATTTTGCTACAGCATACCAAATTGTCAAAGTCTGAAAGTAAAAAAAGAACAGTAGAACTTTTTGAGCAAGTAAAGCTACCAGATCCAGCCCAGCTTTTTGACAAATATCCACATCAGATTTCTGGTGGACAAAAGCAACGTGTAATGATTGCGATGGCAATTGCTTGCAAACCAAAACTTCTCATTGCTGACGAACCAACAACAGCATTGGATGTAACAGTGCAGAAGGAAATTTTATTACTGCTCCAAGATCTTCAGCAGGAAACAAAAATGAGTATTTTGTTTATCTCTCACGACTTATCATTAGTATCTCAAATTGCTGACAAGGTAATTGTGATGTATAAAGGAAGTATTGTAGAGCAAGGAAACGTCAAAGAATTATTTGCAAATCCGCAACATCAATATACAAAAGCCTTGTTAAGCGCAAGACCTTCACTCGATGTGAGACTCAACCGACTTCCAACCATCAAAGATTTTCTTGAAAATAAAATCAGATCTGAAGTTGTAAGTCCCCAAGAAAGGAAATTTAGACTAGAAAAATTATACAGCACACCGCCTTTATTGGAAATTCGGAACTTAGAAAAAGAATACTTTTTTTCGGCAGGATTTCTAGGCAAAACCAAAAGTTTTAAAGCTGTAGACGATGTAAGTTTAAAACTTTATGAAGGCGAAACCCTCGGGCTTGTGGGCGAATCAGGCTGCGGAAAATCAACTCTTGGCAATGCGATCTTGCAACTCGATAAAGCAACCGCTGGTCAGATTTTTTATCGAGGTCAGGACATTACCAACATCGGAAAAGACGAACTCAAAAACCTACGAAAGGAAATTCAAATAATTTTTCAAGATCCATACTCATCTTTAAACCCACGAATCCAAGTCGGGAAAGCAATTATGGAACCGATGCAGGTTCACAAATTGCATAAAGATGACAAAGAGCGAAAAGCTAAAACTATTGAGATTCTAGAACAAGTGGGACTATCTGCAGAGCATTTTGACAGATATCCGCACGAATTTTCTGGAGGACAAAGACAACGAATTGGAATTGCTCGCACAATTGCTTTACAACCCAAAATGATAGTTTGCGACGAATCAGTTTCAGCATTAGATATTTCGGTACAAGCCCAAGTGCTTAACCTTCTTAATGATTTAAAGGATAATTTTGGCTTTAGCTATATTTTTATTTCACACGATCTTGCTGTAGTCAAATATATGTCAGATCAAGTGGTAGTAATGAATAAAGGGAAAATCGAAGAAACCGCAGATGCTGATGTGCTTTACTCAGATCCAAAAAGCGCTTACACTCAAAAATTAATTGACGCGATTCCAAAAGGATAAAATGTTTTATTTCTGTCGTAAGATTTAGTAGATAGAAAGAGATAGCTACATCATTTTTTAGATTTTATAGTAAATTTACATCTGATTCCGATTCTTACAATCATACAATACTTATGTTTGTTAATTCACACATAAAAGCAACAACTTTACTTTTCAATGATGAATCGTTCCAATCCAGATGCCGAAGACAATTCGCTGTTATTAAAAGTAGCAGCAGGAGACTCTGTAGCTTTTGGCGAAATGGTAAAACAGAGATGGCAGAAAGTATTGCAGCATTCTTTAACGTTTGTAAAATCCTACCAAGTTGCAGAAGAACTGACACAAGATGTTTTTATTCAACTATGGGAAAAGCGTGAAAAACTTGCAGAGGTTAAAAGCTTCGATAATTATCTCTTTATTGTAAGTCGCAATCTGATCATAACACACATTCGCAAGAAACTTGTTGAAACTAGTACTCTCAAAGAGCAGAAATTAGAAGAAATGTTCTTTAAACCAGATGAGCAATTTGAATTTACAGAACTTGTTAACATTATTCAGGAAGGCGCTGATTTATTATCTGAGCCACGTCGTTCTGTTTTTTTATTAAGTCGAATTGAAGGCAAAGATTCGGATTTTATAAGTGCCGAATTAGGAATTGCCAAAAGAACGGTACGTTGGCACCTTGCCGAGGCATTAAATTTTCTTCGCACACATATCCATAATCAATACATTTCTAGCGTTTTAGTGCTTCTATTTTTTTCAATCTAAAAAAAAACTTAAATTTTTCAATTTTCCATTGCCACTTTGGTTATCTATTGTCGTCTTTATATATAGAGACTATTACTAAGGTTACTAAATAATTATATTTATGTTTCAGGAAAATGAATTTAATGAATTGATATCGCGCTACATCTCAGGAGAAATTACTTCTTCTGAAAAATTGACGTTGCTCGAAATGCTCGACAAACAGGAGGGTCTTGATACATTAGATTCTATCATGAGAGACAATTTAGCGAAAGCGAAAAATGATTTTGCTACAGAAGTGCAGACTCAGCAATTTCTAAATAAGTTGCATTTAAAAATAATAGCAACAGAAGATGCTTCCCCGCAAAAAGTTGTTACGTTTTTTAGATGGAAAAATTGGGTTGCTGCAGCTTCACTTGCGTTAGCGGTTGGAGTTGGCGCCACTTATATTCTGGACAAAGAAATACCTTCTGACACCCAAGCTGTAGCTGTAATTCAAGAAATAAATGAAATTACACCGGCTATTTCGGGAGCAATTCTAACTCTTGCTGACGGATCAAAAATTGTTTTGGATAGTCTTGGCAACGGTCAGGTAGCGCAACAATCCAATACTACAATTTCCAATAAAGACGGAAAATTAATTTATAATTCTCAAAAGGGAGCAAGCACCGTTTACAATACGATGTCTACGCCAAAAGCTGAGAAATATAGTTTGCAACTAGCAGATGGTACAAAAGTGTGGCTTAACGCTTCCTCTTCAATTAAATTTCCAACCGCTTTTTCTGGAAAAACTAGAGAAGTAAGTATTACGGGAGAAGCTTATTTTGAGGTTAGCTCCAACAAAAATAAACCATTTATCGTAGATGCCGGCGGAATGAAAGTTGAGGTTCTTGGAACGCACTTTAACATAAATTCCTACGATGACGAAGAAGTTATCAGAACTACACTTCTTGAAGGTAGTGTGGTGATTAACCAGAATATGAAATCCAAAAAATTATATCCTGGGCAGCAAGCAGTGGTCAATACTATTGGAGATATTAGCCTTGAAAAAAACGTGAACCTTTCTCAAGTTATGAGTTGGAAAAACGGATTATTTTATTTTGAAAATTCTAGTCTTCAAGAAGTTATGCGTGAATTAAGCAGGTGGTATGATGTGGATGTTGTTTATGTAAATGGAATTCCAAAGAGAAATTTTGAAGGAGAAATTCAGAGAAATCTAAAACTTTCGGAAGTATTAAGGATTTTAGAATTGAATAAGGTAAAATTTAAAGTAGAAGGACGCACTGTTTTAATTTCAAATTAAACGGCTTTCTTAATTATAAAAACAAAGAAAAGAGCTCAAAAAAAAAGCCGACTGATGTTCGAGCATCGCCGGCCTAAACCAATTAGGTTTTTTGATTTTGATCTCTAATTTTTAGACTGTTGTATAAGTACTATTATTAACCAAAACCATTACGAATGTATGAATTTATTACTAAAAATTAAGTCGAAAAATTATCGACTTTCGTCTAAATCCTGGCAAATTATGAAGTTAGCCTCCATTTTCTTTCTTGTACTAACCATGCAAGTCTCAGCTGCGGCATCATCTCAGACGATTACGTATTCTGGGAAGAATATCGCTTTCAAAAAGTTTTTGAATATCGTAAAAACACAAACAGATTATGTGTTTTTCTACGATAGCGCATTAGCAAAGGATGCAAAACCTGTATCTCTTGACGTAACTAATCAACCGTTGGAAGAAGTATTGAATAAAGCATTCGCAAACGCAGATTTTGATTACGTTATTCAAGGTAAAACGATTTCTTTAGTTGCAAGTCCTAAAAAAACTGTGGTTGCTATACAGCAAACTACAACAATTACAGGAACTGTATTCAATGAGATGAACGAGAAATTGATTGCTGCAAGTATTCTTGAAAAAGGCACTCAAAATTCAACAATGACGGATGCTCTCGGAAACTTCAAAATGACTGTTTCTGGTAATAATCCAATTTTATTGGTGTCGTACATAGGATACGAAGATTTAGAATACAATGTTATTTCTCCTGACAATATGAAAATTGTGATGAAGGAAGCAGTAACCAGTATGCAAGAAGTTGTAATTATTGGTTACGGTTCTCAAACTCGTGACAAAGTTACAGGTGCTATCTCGTCTATAAAAAGTGCGCAGATTGAACAAATGACCACTGGAACAGTTGGTTTTGATAAAGCCTTGGGTGGTCTATCAGAAGGTCTGCAAGTTTCTCAAAATAGTGGACGTCCTGGTGAAGCAATTAGAATTAACATTAGAGGTTTGACCTCTCCACTTTCGGGACAATTAAATCAACCATTATTTGTGATTGACGGAATCGTTTTTAATACAGATGCTATATCAGGTGTTAATCCATTACTAGCAATCAATCCGAGCGATATCGAAAAAATCGATGTATTAAAAGATGCTGCAG
The DNA here is from genome assembly GCA_038243675.1 of Flavobacteriales bacterium. Taxonomy (GTDB): domain Bacteria; phylum Bacteroidota; class Bacteroidia; order Flavobacteriales; family Flavobacteriaceae; genus Flavobacterium. Next base: position 4,246 of record JBBSQV010000051.1, on the reverse strand, counting down.
CAACTGCAATCTACGGATCTCGTGGTGCAAATGGTGTAATTATCGTTTCGACTAAAAGAGGTAAAAGAAATCAAAAAGCAAGAGTAAATTTGTCGTTTTCTTCAACATTTGCAACTCCTGTAAATACTTTAAAAGCTTTAAATGCTGCTCAGTATAAAGATTTCTACAACACACTTATTACAAATAGTGTAAATGGATTGAATGATGGGACATTAGAATTTTACAATGATTTTGACCTTATGAATATTGCTAATATCGATTTGGACTACGATACTTTTCAGTATACAAATAACGGAATTAGAGATGATTACTTCGGAACTGCAGATACGGACTGGAATAAAGAAGTTTTCAGAAAATTAGCGGTTACAAATCAGACAAGTTTTACGATAAGTGGTGGAAACGAAAGAACAAATCATTCTTTTAGCCTTTCTGCTGTAGATCAAGAAGGTCTTACAATCAAAGATGAATTTGATCAGTACAATATGAGAATGGCTCTTGACACTAAGTTAAGTGATAAATTTACAGCTGGAGCAACCGCAAATATCTCTCATACAAAATCAACTACTGGAGAAGCAGTAGACTTTAGTATTACAAATATCAATACTGCCAACGTAATTGCTAGACCAGATTTGCCAATCTATAATGAAGATGGCACTTTTTACAATCAAGCTGATTATACCTATGGTTTCGAAACTTTTGAACCAAATCCGCTTGCGAAATTATCTAATAAATATGAGTCTCGTGCTTATAATTTTATTGGAAATACCTATTTGGAATTTACTCCAATAGATAAATTGGTGTTCAGAGGAGAAGTAAATGGAGGCGTTTTTTACAATAAGACATCACTTTTTGTACCTAAATACACTTTAACAGATTTTACTTTTGGACCAAATGAATCTTCACTTGTAACAAATGATGGATTAAGTTCTAATATTACAACAAACCTTACCGCGAAGTATAACTTCAAATTAGGCGAAAATCACGACTTCAATGCGTTAGTCGGACTTGCATATGATAGAACAAAAAGAGAAGGTAGCGGACATTTTTATCAAGGATTCCCTGATGATGATGTATTAATTGACGCCAACTCTGCCGCTACGATTTTAGGACAAAATAGCTTCAAAAATGAAATTGGTATAAATTCATTATTCTCACGATTGAGCTACAGCTACAAAGATTTATACAATGTTACTGCGAATTTCAGAACAGATTCTTCTTCAAAGTTTGGTCCTGGTAATAAAAGAGCGTATTTCCCTTCTCTTTCATTGAGTTGGAATGCCTCTAATGAAGAGTTCTTGGCTGACGTACCAGCAATTAATGTTTTAAAACTTAGAGCGAGTACTGGTATTGTAGGATCTGCAAATACTCGCGACTTTGCATATATACCATTTTTTGAGATACTTCCTGGAGGATACAGTAATCCTGGAGTTAGGCCTTCAAATGTTTTACCCAATTTATTTATTGGATGGGAAGATACTAAAGAGGTAAACTTTGGTTTAGATTTTAAATTATTTTCTCATAGATTATTTGGTAGTATAGATATTTACGACAGATTGACTACTGGAGCTTTAGCGCTTACACCAATTCCTTTAGAATTAGGAGGAACGGAATTTTACTCAAACTTAATGGATGTTTCTAATAAAGGAATCGAAATCAATCTTGGTGGAGACTTAGTAAGAACTGAAGACTTTACTTGGAATGTAAACCTTAACTGGGCCTCAAATAAAAATGAGTTGAAAGAATTGTACGGAGCGAACATCAACCAATTCAGTCTTGATTATTACGTGCAGGGTCAGCCAGTGGGAACCATCAAAGGATACAGAGTTGAAAAAATATTTCAAGATCAAACAGAAATTGATGATTTGAATGCTGCTTCTCCAAATGGTTTTTACAGCTCTCAATATACTGGAGTAGGAGATTACAAATTTGTTGATACCAACGGTGATGGTGAGATTACAACATTAGATAGACAAATTATAGGAAATATTCAGCCTGACTTCTTCGGAGGATTTAGCAATACTTTTACTTATAAGAATCTTTCTTTAGCTGCTTTTTTCCAATTCTCTGTAGGATCAGAAACTATTTGGGATGCTATTCCTTCTGGAGTTTATAATCCATTAGGAGCTAACAAACTAGCAGAATACGGTCTTAATACTTGGACTCCAGAAAATACCGGAGCAACTTACGCAAAAGCTGTTTACACAGATCCAGCTGGAAATTCAAGAATTTCTGACAAATATCTTTTTGATACTTCGTACCTAAGATTGAAAAATATTCAGTTGACCTATAATTTTGATAAGAACTTAATCGAAAGATTATCATTAAGCCGCGCATCTATATTTGTAGCAGCTTCTAATATGGTGACGTTTACTAAATATCCAGGATTAGATCCAGAGACATTTGGAGATTCGGCAGGTATTACAGGAGGAACAAACAATCTTGATCCATATCCATTAGCTAAGTCAGTATCTATTGGCGTTCAATTACAATTTTAATAAAAAAGTAGATTATGAAAAAATATATAATAAAATCGGTTATAGCAGTAATGTGCTTTACGACATTCTCATCCTGTGATATTGATGATGTTAAACCATTTAATCAACTAACATCAGAAAACGTTGTAAGAGATGAACTTTCAGCTCAAGGAGTACTAAACGGTATTTATAGTGGTTGGAAAGCTTTAGAGCTAAACGCTTTCCCTTTACATCTCGAAGCTTTAGGAGTTGTTGGTAACTTTACAGGAGCTGTTGCTGGTAGCACTGGTTTTAATTCAAATCAAGTATTGCCAGAGAATCCGTATATCAGTAACATTTACAATTCGCACTATAAAATTATCAACATTTCAAACTTTCTTATTGAAGAATTAGAAGCTGGAAAAGCGGTAGGTATTAGCGAAAGCTCTAAATCTGAAATGATTGCGCAAGCAAAATTTCATAGAGCAATGGCATACTTTAACTTACTACGCTATTTTGGAGAGTATTTCGACGAAGGTTCTCAGTATGGAGTTGTTGTTAGAACAAATTTCGCAACTGGATTAGAGTTTAGTCCACGTTCATCTGTAGCAGCTACATATTCTTTAATTCTATCTGATCTTGATTATGCAATGAATAATGGTCCTGAATATGTAGATCATTACCGTGTTGGTCAAGTTGCTGCTACTGCTTTATTGGCAAGAGTACAACTTTACAGAGGTGAATATGCTGCTGCCGAAACTTTGGCGGGAATTGTAATCGACAATGCCGAAGGATATGAATTAGAAGAATCTTACGCTTCTATTTACTCAAATGGGTATAATTCATCAGAAGTTATTTTCGCAATTTACAATGACATTCCTCCATCAAGTGGAAGTGGTATGTATCAAGCAAGTCGTACAAAGTACAGCAATGCTTTTAAGGCACTAGCCGATGCTCAAGTAGATGGTGAAGGAAGTCTTGACGGTACTGGTTCTGGTTTTGATCCAAGATTTAGTTTTGCATATTCTGATGCAACAAAAGGAATTAACCTTAACGGGAAATATCCTGGAAATGAAAATGTAGCAACCTCTACTAGAAACACTCTTTACTACATCCGTCTAGCTGAAATGTACCTAATTAGAGCGGAAGCAACGGCAAGAAGCAATGGAGATCTTGATGCTGCACTTGCAGATGTAAATACGTTACGTCTAAGAGCTGGAGTTGATGAAAAAGAACTAACAGACAAAGCTGCGTTACTAAATGATATTCGTCAAGAGAAAATGCTGGAAATGTTTTATGAAAATGGTGAGTCATGGTTCGATTTAATCAGATATCATAAAGCTGGAGATCTTAATGCATTTGATGAAAAGCCTTCATTGAACAATACAAAACAATTCATTTTACCAATAGGTATAAGTGCACTTACAGGAAATAATCTAATGATTCAGAATCCTGGATATTAAACACTTTGATTTTTTCAGCTTTCGCTAAATTTCTCGCGGAAGCTGAAAAGATTTAAAGACATCAAGAACAACGTTCGGTTGATGATTAACTTAAAAATTATAATAATTATGAAAAAAATACTAGCCGCGGCAGTTTTATTTGGATTGATTTCTTGCAACGAAACTCAAGGACAAAAAGACTACGCAAAAATTTCAGGAAAAATTACGAATCCAGTCGAAGGACAAGCTTTTCGTCTTTTTAATCCTGCAACAAGCAAAACAAGACTTCTAGAAGTAGATAAAGAAGGGAATTTTAGTGACACTTTGCATTTAGCAAAATCAACATCATTC
>JBBSQV010000050.1:0-17281 GCA_038243675.1 Flavobacteriales bacterium | reverse complement strand
TGTTATTATCGCATTAGGTATCTGGCAAATTATCGATAGTAATATAGGAAATGGTATATTCTTAATCTTGCTTTCGGCGATTCCGATATTCCTTTACTTCAAAAATGAGTTTATTTTATTGGCGTTTTTAAAACTTCGTAAACAAGATTTTGCTGGAGCAACAAAATGGCTAAATTATATCAAACAACCTGAAACCGCATTAGTACAGAAACAACAAGGATATTACAACTACCTGCACGGTATTATGGCATCTCAAAACAATATGATGCAAGCAGAAAAATACTTCAAAAAAGCAATTGCGCTTGGTTTAAGTATGGATATGGATTTGGCTGTTGCCAAATTAAATCTGGCTGGTGTAGCAATGAGTCGTAGAAGGAAACTTGAAGCCACTAATCTACTGCAAGAAGCTAAAAAGCTTGACAAACAAAATATGTTGAAGGATCAAATCAAGATGATGAAAGATCAAATGAAGAAAATGTAATCTTCTTTAAAATAAAAAAAGCTGAATTCTTACCTGAATTCAGCTTTTTTTATGCCTTATTTTTTTCTTTCGTATCCTTTTGTCGGAATATCTATCACATAACTTTTATTTGCCTTGTTGATAAGTTGCTTATCACGAAGCCAAGGATTGTGAAGTTTTAGAATTTTATAATTGATTCCTTGCGCATTTGCAAAATCTGCAAGATCTAAAATTGTACTGTCTACAACCATTTTTCTTACTGGAAGATTCGTGTATAGTTCATTTACATTAACATCAAAACCATATTTATGCGGATGTTCCATAATTTCTTTCAAAGCAAGAATTCTGAAAACGTATCTAGAAGTTTCTTCTGTTAGTAATAGATCGTAGTAATCAGTCATTTTCTGATTGTCCATTTGTCTTGTTACACCAAAGTTTCCGCCATTGTATGCAGCTGCTGCTGAAGTCCAATTTCCGAATTTCTCTTTACTTTTCAGTAAATATCTACAAGCAGCTTCGGTTGATTTTTCTAAATGATATCTCTCGTCAACAAAATCGTTTACTTCAAGACCAATCTCTTTGGCAGTTGCAGGCATAAATTGCCAAACTCCTCTTGCTCCCGCCGATGAAACTGCATTTACTAGCGCACTTTCAATAACAGCTAAATATTTAAAGTCATCTGGCACTCCGTATTTGGCTAAGATTGGTTCGATTACAGGAAACGCTCTTCCAGCTCTCTTGATAATAATCAAAGTCGAAGCATCAAGATTGGCGTTTACTAGTAATTCGCGCTCAAATCTCTCGCGTACATCATCAATTTCAAGTGGCGCTCTTTCTCCTGCGAAGTCAACTTTTTCTGGATAGTATCGAACTTTTGGTTCCATATCCTGTAACCCGTGACTATCTGCCGAAGCAGCATTGATTAATAATCCACTCACCATTATGAGCCCTAATGCCGCAACAGCTTGCTTTACCTTATTTATCATATTTTTTTTCGTTTAAAATTTATTCTAAAATAGCTCCAACCTTCTTCTGTATTATTATTCTCGGCAGATTTTCATTAAACCATTTATAGCGGTTGATAATCATAATGTGCGTTCCACCTTTCACCTTAATATAATCTTTTATATTCTTCGAAGCAAAAATTTCATCTTCATCTCCATTAATATGCACCACATTTGGGTCGGCTTCTGCCCTATTCCAATGAATTATTTTATCAATGCTCCACTTTAAATAGAACGGATCGCGAATAGAAAGATATTTTTCATACAATTCTAGTCGGCCGTTGATATGATCTCCTAACGGATATTTTCGCAATGTATTTTCTACTTTAAGGAAAGTTGCAATTGGTAAGAGTTTGTAGCTAGCGGTCGCTTTCGCAAATTTCATCATCGCTGGCAATTCTTCTTTACTTTTGATGCTCGAAATTATTATTATTTTCTCCGCCTGCAAATGCCTTGCCATTTCCTGCACGATAATTCCTCCAAAGGACACACCAATCAAAACTGGATTTGGCAGCGTTACCAATTCAGCAACGCGCGATGCGTAGTTTTCTAAAGTTTCACCTTCCGTTGGCATAAGCCATTCTAATTTATGAACTTCAAAAGAATCAGCTGGCAAATCAATATGTTCAAAAATAGCAGAACTTGCCGCCAAACCTGGCATAAAATAAACAGGGATTTTTTTCATTTAACTAATAATATTTTTTGAAGTCACTAGTCTGCGAAAATAATGCTTTCGTTCTAAAGGTCGTATTGATTTGCGATATTTATAACAGAAATGATTTCGTCTTTTCTGAAATTTTCAAGACATAATTCGGCCACTTTTTTGTAACCCGCTTTTATTTCAGTAACTTAGCGAGTGCTGAAATAATTAAAATGTGAAATTCATTTTACTTCAAAACATCAAATCTCGATTAGTTTGATTACATCAATAGAATAGTTTCTGCTATAAAATAGGATTAGCTAATCACTTTCAACCGTTCAAAACTCAATTATTATGGAAATTAAAGATAGTACTCTTATGGAAATTAAAGACAATACTTTTCTACGTCAATTTGAAACACACCTCAACGAAGAATTAATTTCTGTAGAATACTCCTTTCAAGAGAGAAAGATTTTTCTAACCAAAATTCACACTCCAGATAATTTTGAGAACGAAGAATTCATAAATACACTCCTTGCCGAAATAATGGCCATTGCCTACGAACGAAAACTGAAAGTAGTTCCCGTTTTACCAAAAATTGCCAAGTTCTTCAAGAAAAACACGACCTAAAGAGACCTACTTCCTCCTGGAATTAGAATTTAAAACCCAACAGTTTATTTATGCTTTCTGAAGAAGACAATCAAGCAATCCTTTTATTTTTCGAAAATATCCCCAAATACTACAACTGCAAAACAGAAATAGTGGAAGGCATCTATGCCCGCACCGAAGACTTTGACGCCAACAACACCACTTGGAATCTCTCCGAATTTATTCTAATCCGCTCCGCTTATCGCAAAAACGGCAATAGACTGATGATGGAAGGCGACAAAATGTATTATGAACTATCCGCTGGAATCATTGTCAAATTTGACCAAGTTGGTAGAGACAAATATGAATTTATTGAGCAGTATAGCAGTACGGTTTTCAGGATTACTAAGATAAGGTTTCATTTGAAACCTGGCGGGAATTAAGATTGTATTATTTTCTTGTTATTATGTTAAAGTGGATTTTATTTGTATATATTTGGGAATAGGTATGTACTAAATTAATAAAGTTTTTTTGATGATGTACCGCATTATAAAGTAGCAAGTATATGTAAGTTATGCCTCATTGTAGAGAGTTACTTATTATAAATTACAGTTAGAAAATAAAAAAAAGAGAAAATTACGATTACATATTTGAAAAACATTAGAACAAATAGGGCATACTTAGACTTTGTTTACGAATTACGACATCGCATAATGCTACATTTCTTTTAGAGCTCTATCTAAATCTTGCAGTAAAATTTTCAATCTTTCAGCATCTAACGGAGCTAAATTTTTCATAGATTTCAATTGGTCAGATAAGAAGTGTATTACTTCACTCTGAATTTTAATAATTTCAATTACTTTTAAATTTTCCATAATAAGTGAATTTAACCCAAATATAATGAAAACAGAGTTAGAGTCTTTCAAAGATAAAATTTTCTTTAAGAATGGTAAAAAGGATAAGCACTACACATTTCAAGATTTATCTAGAAAAGGTAATTTGTATCAAACAGATAAAATATGGTATGAAGGATTGTCTGAATGGACTAAAGTTTCAGGGATTACTGAATTAAAAAACATTGCATTATCAATGCCTCCTTTAACTGACAAAGAGAAAAATTGTAAAATTTTAAAAAAAGCTTTTGTTCCTTCGTTAATTTTCTACACTTTATTTTCTTTATTGATAGGTATTACTGCTGGGCTAATTGAAGATTATAAATATAGAGAGTTTTTTAAAGTAGTTAATGGAATTTCAGAACAACATCAAATTAATGAGGAGCAAGAAAAAGCAAAATTCGCAAGGGATTTTCCTGAATTTTCTAATATTAAAGCTCAAGAAAATGATAATCCCGCTTTTTATGGTTACTCTAATATGAAATATGATGAGGTAGGTATATGGAGTAAAGATGGAGTATATTATACAAGATGGAAAAGTTATTTACCTTCCAGAGGTACTGACCAAGAATCAATTTCATATAGTAAACATCATAAGCTGCTATTTAGACCTTACAGAGCACTGGTAAAATACGCTAACTTATCCCGAGAAGAGAGAGCAGATATTTCTGTACTTTTATTAAACTTCTGCTTTTCCGCATTCATTACAAATTTATTAATTTTCCCAGCAATTATGGCGATAAACTTTTACAGAGTTAAAAGAAGAAATAACAAATAAAGAAAAAAACAACAGAACAAAAGTATTCACGTAAAATGGAAAGATTTGATGAAGAGCCGAAGGTGAGATTTAACCTCATCTATTCTGATTCGCTCTGCCTACCGCAAAAACGGCAACAGACTGATGATGAAAGGCGACAAAATGTATTACGAACTATCCGCGGGAATCATTGTCAAATCTGACCAAGTTGGCAGAGACAAATATGAATTTTTCGAATAGTATAGTAGTACGGTTTTCAGAATCACTAAGATTCAGTTTCATTTAAAACCTGATGGCAATTAGAATTACTTTCTATGATAAAGTGTAAGTTTTTTCTATATATTTGAGATAATTAACTAGTTCAGCTTTGTAACTCTTACTAAACTATTAGATTATAAAGTAGTGTATATTTCTTGTTGTGGGAAAAGCCAACAAAAAAAACCTTAAAATGGAGTTTATAAATTATTACATCAGTGAAAATGTTGACAACATAAATCCTATAAATTTTATTAAAAAAGGATTTATTGCATTAAAAATTTCAAAATATAAAGAACGACTATTTTTAGAAAATCCTATTCTAGCAATAGGTGTTGAAGAGAGTTTTTATATAGAGAAAGCAACCGAAGATTGGAATGAATACTATAATATGTTATCGAATATAAAAATTCCGAATAGTTTTATGCAAATTTTAAGTAACAATAATCTATCAAAAAAAGATCAAACAAGAATTTTTAAAGGCCAAAAGATATCACCAATTGAAATGAGCGCAATGTTTATTCAAGCATTTAATGACCTAAATTACACCTATAGTTATTATCATTTTGATATTAAAAACATAGAAAAAGAAAATTATAAACTACCTGAAATTTTTAAATACAGCAACGATAAATTAACTGTAATTGGAGAAACTAATTTATCAGATTTTGAATTAAAGCAAATGATAAATCAAAGAAATGCAAGAGTTGTAAATTTTTTAGACAATGGTGAACATTGGCATTGCTTTTTTATGACATATAGAAGTTTGAGTGGGAAAGAAACTTGGAATTTAGAAAAACCTCATTATCATTACTTATCAGATAAATGGAATATTCCGAGAGATAATGCAATTGATCAATTTAAGAATAAAAATTATCCGTCGACAAATGTTCACATAATTTGCAATATATAATCAAAGCTACGCACAACTAGACCTTCGTTGGATTTATTACTATTAGTTTAATTTCTGTTTTATACCTTCTATTTTATGAGCTAATCGAAAAAAAACTAGCTTTGGTTTAACCTAACTTAGTAAATAATGAGAATGAAATTTTAACAAAAAAACTTGAAATATAAACATTAAAAATAATAAAATAATGGATGAATTTGCTATGAGTTATGAATACATAATCAGAAGAGCTAACAAATGCGGTAGATACGGAGTTGCAGGAGCGAATGCAGATATTTATAGAGGTTTTGAAAGAGCTTATGCCGAGTTCCAAGAAGTTAAATCTGGCCAGCCTAGATTTACTACGAAATCATTAGAACAAACGATTTCAAATTATATGTGTAGATGTGGAGAGATTTCTGGCTATATCTTAACAGCAGTAGATAAAGTAAGACGAGATTATCAAGAAAAAATTACAAAAAAGCAAGATAGAGAATTACAAAATATTGAAGTTTTGCTTATTTCGCCTGATATTGAAAAAATCAAAAATAGCATAAAAAAAGCTGAAAACATAATGATTGAAATAGGACTTTATCCACAATAACATCGTTCAAAATATTACGAAAATATGAATACAAAAGAGTATAATGAAGAAGCAGTTCAATTTTTTAGGGAAAATTCGAAATATTATAATCATAATTTTTTAATTGATATTCAAAAAGATACTTTGCATTATGTGAAATCTAATCCAAAATTTAAATATAAAGATGATGTAGAAGCAGGTGTTTTAAAAACTACACTAATCACTCTAGGATATATTGAATTTATAAAAAAAGAGAAAGATATTAACTTCTATCAAGTTACTGAATATGGCAAAGAATTTATTAAAAATCATTTAGAATTAGAATTTAAAAGAAGGTAATGAAAGTCCTTACTTTTGATCTCATCTGTAAATGTTGTGAGAATTTTAATGTTTACGCCTGAACCTATTTCATAAAGAAAAATATAGCAAGTTTCAACATCAGCCTTTACTTTTTCAATTCGTAAATCGCGTCTTTTGTGACGCATCATAAAAGAATGAGGGTACTTTATTTTCAACATAAAGTAATTGATATAAATAAACTTCCGACTTAACACGATGCGGAAGTTCAATATAACTTTTGATGATATATATTAAATTATTAAGAGCTTAATGGACAGCTTAAAGCGAAGAAGTTTTATCAATTAACTTGACCAAATCGTCTAACTCTAATCTACATTCAACGGTTTTACCATCTACTGTATCAATACCTAATGTATCGTGTGTTTTTCTGTAGAATTTGACAATATTATTAATATTTATATAAGTTCCTTTATTATCTGATTGCAGTATTTTAATAAATTCTCTCATAATATATTGTTTCATCAAACATAAGGAAAAATTTCTATTTTTGGCTAAATTTTAAAAATTATGGATCATAGTGCAGGAGTTGGAGCAATTGTAGGATTAACTTTTGCATCTTCAGTTTATGTTTGGAAAAGTGAGAGTTTTAGCCGTTTGCAAAAAACTCTTCTATATTTCTGTATAATATTTCCTCCCGCACAATGGCTAGGTATTCTAGTTATGATTATTTATAATAATGGAGAAATACAAGATTCATCAGAAAAAGTGCAAGAAAGAAAAGTTGAGGAAGTAAAGGCAAATTTAGACTTTTCAATAAATAATCTTACAGAATTGAGAGATAAAGGAATTTTGACAGATATAGAATACTACGAAAAAGTCTCCAAAATAAAAACTGAAAAAGCACAACAAGAAATCCAAAAATCTTCAGAATATAAACAGTTAAAAAGTTTGAGAGATTCGGCAATCTTAACTGATTTAGAATTTGAAGAGAAGATTAAATTAATAAATATCAACCCAGATGATGATATAAAAAAATCTCAACAAAAAACGGCGCATTTAGTAAATGATGTATCAATTCAAGATAATAAAATAGTCTTTGATGAAAATTCAAGTTCTGATAAAACAGCTAGCTATTTACTTATTATATGTATAATACTGATTATAGGGGGAGTTATTTTATACAACATTCAGAATAAGACTGTAGATAATTATGACGAACCTATGATAGAGCCAGTTGAATCTGTTATCGAAACGCCTTACAAAGAAGAATACAAGGAAGAGCTAAAAATCAAAAAATTTGTGTACGTAGTATTTAAAGCAAAAACTCCTAAATTAGTGTACTTTACAACTGGAGGAATTACACAATTTGATTTAACAGAAAATCACTATTACACCAATTGGGACGAATTTGACTTTACGACAGATATCATCGAAGTAGAAGATTATACCGAAGATAATAAAAATAGAATACTTGATCAAACTGCATTCCAAATGAGCAATAAATTTAATATGTACAATGCTGACTATCTAACTGACATTTTGATAAATTGTAAAGATCCTAGTAAAAGAGCGGAGTTAAAAAAAGAAAAATCTCAAATAGTTGAACAAAATATTTACAGTTTTGATTCTTATTCAGAGGCAAGTACATCTAAAAGAGTACAATAAAAAATAAAAATCATTAATGACGAATAATATAGAGTAATAATATACGCCAATGACTAGCAGTTAAGCCTTGACCGAAAAGCTTGTCAACATTATTATTTTGACAACAAGTCGTTCTTCAAACAAAAACAGCTCTCAAACCTCCCCTACACCACCGCAACCTTCTCCACAAAATTCATTCTAACACTTCCATCTTCATCGATATTAGTAAGTTCAATTTCGTGTAGAGTATTCACTAATTCTGGACTCCAAGGAGTTTTTACTTTTACGTAGTTTTCTGTAAATCCGTGAATGTAACCTTCTTTATTATCTGATTCAAAAAGTACAGTTCTGGTTGTTCCCAATTGAGATTCGTAAAAAGCTCTTCTCTTTTTCACCGACAATCCTCTCAACATCTTGCTTCTTTTTGATCGAACATTTTTAGCAACTGGATTTAGCATATCGGCCGCTTCGGTATTGTCACGTTCCGAATAGGTAAAAACGTGTAAATATGAAATGTCCATTTCATTTAGGAAGTTGTAGGTCTCAAGGAAATGCTCTTCGGTTTCGCCAGGAAAACCAACAATTACGTCTACACCAATACAAGCGTGCGGCATTACCTCGCGGATTTTCGCAACTCTTTCTGTATACAATTCACGCATATAACGACGCTTCATCGCTTTTAGAATATCATTGCTTCCTGATTGCAACGGAATATGAAAATGCGGAACAAAAGTTCGGCTTTTCGAAACAAATTCGATGGTTTCATTTTTCAATAGATTTGGTTCTATTGAAGATATTCTCAAACGCTCAATTCCTTCTACTTCGTCAAGTGCTTGAACAAGTTCTAGAAAGGTATGTTCGTGTTTTTTATTTCCAAATTCACCTTTACCATAATCCCCGATATTGACACCAGTAAGAACGATTTCTTTGATATTTCTCTGAGAAATTTCTTTCGCGTTCTGCAATACATTTTCGATGGTATCACTTCTCGAAATTCCTCTCGCAAGCGGAATCGTGCAGTAAGTACATTTATAATCGCAACCATCCTGAACTTTCAAGAAAGCACGAGTCCTATCTCCTATTGAATAGCTACCTACGTAAAAATCTGCTTCTGAAATTTCGCAAGAGTGAACCTCACCGAAATCATTTTTAGACAGATCATTTAGATATTGAGTGATATTGAATTTCTCAGTCGCACCCAAAACTAAATCCACACCATCTACGGCGGCAAGTTCTTCAGGTTTTAATTGCGCATAACATCCAACTGCGGCAACAAACGCTTTTTCGTTTAACTTTAATGCTTTGCGAACCACGTGCTTAAACTGCTTATCAGCATTGTCCGTAACTGAACAAGTATTGATCACGTAAATATCCGCAACATCTTCAAAATCAACACGATCAAAACCTTCGTCCTTAAAACTACGAGCAATCGTTGATGTTTCTGAAAAATTTAGTTTGCAACCTAAAGTATAAAAAGCGACTTTTTTCTTTGTTTCCATAGTGGTAATTATTTCAACAGAAATTTTACTTCTGTCTCCCCCGACATTTAATGTGTGTTTATCCTTGAAGCTTTTGATGGCCTATTCTAATAAATAACACATTTCTAAACGCCTGCAAATTTACGGACAATATTCAAGAAATGAAATCTGATAGTATTATATTTGTTTTTGTTTGAATTTATTTCAAAAAATCATCTAAACTTTATAGTCAGAATGCACCTTTCCAAATATCTTTCCCTATTATTTCTAGTACTTCTGATGCTTGTATCTTGTAATTCAAAAAGCACCGATACCAACGATCAGCTGGTTTTTCGATATAATGAAAGCGCAAATATCACTTCTTTAGATCCAGCATTTTCGAAAGTTCAATCGAATATTTGGGCTTGTAACTTACTTTTCAACGGATTGGTTCAACTTGACGAAAATTTAAACATCCTTCCAGATGTTGCAAAATCTTGGATAATTTCTGAAGATGGAAAGAAGTATTCTTTTGTAATTCGCAATGATGTGAAATTTCACAAAAGTGAACTATTCGGAAAAGACAGCACTCGAACTGCGAATGCTTACGATTTCGAATATAGCTTCGGCAGACTTCAAGATCCATCGAATGCTTCGCCAGGAAGTTGGATTTTGCAAAATGTCAAAAACTTCAAAGCACAAAATGATAGCATTTTCGAAATAAATCTTCAGAAACCATTTCCAGCTTTTTTAGGATTATTGGCGATGAAATATGCTTCGGTTGTTCCTTTAGAAATAAAAACCAATAAAAATTACAATTTTCTTGCGCATCCAATTGGAACTGGCCCTTTTCATTTTAAGTTATGGGAAGAGAATATAAAATTAGTGCTTCGGAAAAATCCAGATTATTATGAAAAAGATTCAAACGGAAAATCATTGCCTTATCTCGAAGCGGTGGCAATTACTTTTCTACCCGATAAACAAAGTGGCTTTCTGCAATTTATACAAGGAAAATTAGATTTCATCTCAGGTTTAGATCCATCTTATAAAGATGAAATTCTGACTCAAGTTGGAGATTTACAACCTAAATATGCGAAAGATTTCAAAATGGTTTCTGGACCTTATTTAAACACCGAATACTTGGCTTTTAATTTAGAAAATGGTTCAGCCGCAAGCAAAGACAAGCGAATTCGCCAAGCGTTGAATTATGGCTTCGATCGTCAGAAAATGGTTTTATACCTTCGGAATAATATGGGAATTCCTGCAACTGGCGGAATAATTCCTGCTGGACTGCCTGGATATTCAGCAGCAGCTGGTTATAATTACGATCCTGAAAAAGCTAGAAAACTTGTTGCCGAATATATCTCAGAAACTTCAGATAAAAAACCAACTATCCTTTTGAGCACAAATGCTTCTTATATAGATATTGCGGAATTTCTACAGAGGGAATGGCAGAAAATTGGAATTGACGTTCAGATTGATGTGAGTCCACCTTCAACTCTAAGACAATCTATTGCGACTGGAAAACTGAAATTCTTTCGCGCAAGCTGGATTGCAGATTATCCCGATGCCGAAAACTATCTATCATTATTTTACAGTAAAAACTTTGCACCAAACGGCCCAAATACAACTCATTTTAAAAACGCGGAATACGATCGTCTTTACGAATCATCTTTCGCCGAAACGGATGACAAAAAGCGAATTGCACTTTACGAAAAGATGGACAAAATAATGATCGAAGAAGCGCCGATCATTCCCCTTTTCTACGATAAGGCTGCTAGATTCACCAGAAAAAATGTAGAAGGATTGGGAATAAATCCTTTGAATATGCTGGACTTAAAAAGAGTTCAGAAGAAATAATCCGTTAATAATTTACTAAGCATCTCCTTCACGCGCTTCATAAATTGTATTTTTAGAATCTAACTAAAAATAAAAGCTATGAAAAGTATCCTAACCATAATGATGTTTTGCAGTATCTACGTTTGCAACGCTCAGAAAGTAGTCATACAGAAAACTGATCTTCCAAAAGCAGCACAAGAGTTTTTACAAAGTAATTACGCAAAAACTGATTGGGCTATCGGAAGAAAAGAGACAAAACGTAGAAAAGTAGAATACGAAATTACCCTTGCCAATGGTGTTGAAATTGAATTTCACGAAAATGGAGATTGGAAAGAAATTGATGGTAAAGACGAACCTATTCCGATGCACTTTGTGCCAAAGAAAATCGCTCAATATTTAGCGGCGAATTATCCAAATGAGAGAGTCACCAAAATTGAAAAGAAAAGCAATAAGATAGAAATAGAACTCGCAAATGACATTGAGTTAGAGTTTGATAATCAAGAAAATTTTTTGAGAATCGACTAAATTTAATTGTTCATAAATCTCAAAAAGCTTCAGAAATTCTGAGGCTTTTTTGTTTAAATTCAAAAACCTAAAACAGTTTTGAGTATCTAAAAGTTTTAGTAGTTTTACCCATTGATACTCAATTTAACTTCCTAATTAAAATCCTCCCTAAATGTTTCAAAGAACTTTCAATCTTTTTTCGCTTTGTGCACTTTTGCTTTGTGGAATAACGGCAATTGCACAAACACCAGCTGCAAATAACAATTACAGCTATTTAGATGCTTTTGCACCAATCTTCTATACAAG
The DNA here is from genome assembly GCA_038243675.1 of Flavobacteriales bacterium. Taxonomy (GTDB): domain Bacteria; phylum Bacteroidota; class Bacteroidia; order Flavobacteriales; family Flavobacteriaceae; genus Flavobacterium. The sequence goes on along the minus strand of JBBSQV010000050.1, from coordinate 5,162 downwards.
CAACGGAAGTATGACTCGGTCTGCGAGTGGTCAGCCAACGGCAAATTATTGGCAGAATTACGCTAATTACAATATTAAGATAGAGCTGAATGACAAAACGGACGAATTTAGCGGAAGCGAAATAATTACCTACACCAATAATAGTCCTGACAATCTTTCATTTCTTTGGATGAATGTCGATCAAAATTTATTTAACCAAGATTCTCGCGGGAACGCTGTTATTTCGATGCAAGGAAGTAGAAACGGCGCGAAAGGCGAAGTTTTTAAAGGTGGGCACAAAATAAAATCAATAAAATTACTTTCGATTAACGGAAAGAAAGCAAAATCTGAAGCTCTAAAATTCAGCATCAGCGATACTAGAATGAAGGTATATCTTCCTGAAAATCTAGCTTCAAAAGGTGGAGAAATTCAGTTTCAAATAGATTTCGGATTCATTTCTCCTACTTATGGATCTGATAGAATGGGAATTCTTGAAACCAAAAATGGAAAAGTTTATAGCGTAGCGCAATGGTATCCGCATATGTGCGTGTACGATGACATTCAAGGTTGGAATACACTTCCTTACTTAGGTGCAGGAGAATTTTATTTAGAATATGGAAATTTTGATATTGAAATTACCGCGCCTTCAAATCATATTGTTGTTTGCTCGGGCGAACTTCAAAATCCAGAAGAAGTATATACCACGACACAACAAGATCGTTGGAAAAAAGCTAGAGAAAGTGATGCAACCGTAATTATTCGCTCGGCAAAAGAAGTGAAAGCAAAAGATTCTCGTCCTATCGGAAAAGCGATGTTGACTTGGAAATTTAAAATTGAAAACTCAAGAGATGTGGCTTGGTCTTCATCGGCAGCATTTATCGTTGACGCAGCAAAAATCAATCTTCCTAGCGGTAAGAAATCACTAGCTATTTCGGTTTATCCAATAGAGAGTGATGGTAAAGGTGCCTGGGGAAGATCTACAGAATATACAAAAGCATCGATTGAAAATTACTCAAAAAGATGGTTTGAATACCCTTATTCTACTGCAATCAACGCAGCAAGTATCGCTGGCGGAATGGAATATCCAGCGATTGTTTTTTGTAGTTATGAGTCAAAAGGTAAAGATTTATGGGATGTTACAGATCACGAATTTGGACATATTTGGTTCCCGATGATTGTAGGATCAAACGAACGTAAATTCGCTTGGATGGACGAAGGTTTGAACACTTTTATAAATTCTTTGAGCACCAAAGATTTCAATAAAGGAGAATATGATCAGCCAAGTCCTAATATGCATCAAACGTCTTCATACCTAACAAATCCAGCATTGGAACCACTTATGACTGCTCCCGATGGATTGAAAGAATCGAATCTTGGTGTACTTGCCTATTGGAAACCTGCAGCAGCATTGACAATTTTGAGAGAAGAAGTTCTTGGAAAAGAAGTTTTTGACGAAGCGCTAAGAGCGTATGTTGAGCGTTGGGCTTACAAACACCCAACTCCTTTCGACTTCTTCCGTACAATGGAAAATGTTTCAGGAGAAAACTTAAACTGGTTTTGGAGAAGTTGGTTTTTAAACAACTGGCAACTTGATCAAGCTGTTACATCAGTTAAATACGTAAAAAATAATGCGAAATTAGGTGCAATTATTTCTATCGAAAATCTAGAAAAAATGCCAATGCCAGTTACTATCGAGGCAAAACTTAAAAGTGGAAAAACGATGAGAAAGAAGCTTCCTGTAGAAATCTGGGAACGCAACAAAACGTGGTCGTTCGTGCTGAACTCTACCGAAGAAATTGAAAGTGTGACTATAGATCCAGACAAAGTTTTTCCAGATATTAATAGCCGAAACAATGAGTGGAGTGCTAAGAAAAACTCTTTAGAAAAAGATCTTATCGCATCAGATTTCGTTGGAAAATACTCAAGCGTTGTAGCTCCGATGATATTGACATTTACTGCAGACAATAATATTCTAACTGCCAATGTAGAAGGTCAAGCTTCTTTTCCACTTGAATTTGCTGGAAAGAATAAATTTACACTTGAAGAAGGTGGTTTAGAATTTACTTTCTCGGATGACAAAAAGATAATGACACTCGTGGTTAACGGTCAAAGTATCGAGTTTACCAGAAACTAAAAATTAAAAAAAATGCGTCAATTTAAAGTTGACGCATTTTTTTTTACTTTTCTGAATATTATTTATTTGGATGATGATTTACTTTTTCCATTTGTGGAGCAAGCATATTTTCTGGATCCAAAATTCGGTCTAATTCTTCCATAGATAAAATATTATATTTTATTACAAGGTCATAAACAGACGCTCCAGTTTCCAAAGCTTCTTTAGCAATCTTAGTACTATTTTTATATCCAATAAAAGGATTAAGAGCAGTTACAATTCCGATGCTGTTCATAACCATCGCTTTGCAATGTGCTTCGTTTGCGGTAATTCCGTCAACACATTTTGTAGCAAGAGTTTGCATTCCGTTAGAAAGCAACATCATAGATTCTAGGATCGAGAATATTATTACAGGTTCCATAACATTCAGTTGCAGTTGCCCTGCTTCTGCTGCCAAGGTTGCGGTCAGGTCATTTCCAATTACTTTAAAGCAAATCTGATTCATCACTTCTGGAATAACAGGATTTACTTTTCCTGGCATAATGGAAGATCCTGGTTGCATGGCCGGTAGATTAATTTCATTAAAACCACAACGCGGTCCTGAAGAAAGCAAACGCAAATCATTACAAATTTTCGAAATCTTTACCGCCATTCTCTTCAAAGCTGATGAGTAACTAACGTATGAGCCAGTATCTGGAGTCGCTTCAATCAGATTGCGAGCAGTAACAAATTTATGTCCAGTAATTTTTGCTAAATTCTCTGCACATAATTTGGCATAGCCTGGAGCAGCATTTAATCCTGTACCAATTGCGGTTGCACCCATATTTATATCAAGTAATAAAACAGCGTTCTGATTCAAACGTACAATTTCATCTTCAAGATTTACCGCATAAGCTTCAAATTCTTGCCCCAAAGTCATTGGTACAGCGTCTTGAAGTTGCGTACGACCCATTTTAATTACGTGTTTAAAACTTTCGCCTTTTGCTCTAAAAGAGTCAATCAGAATCTGTAAAATAGATATTAATTGCTCATTAGCGTTAATGGTAGCAAGCTTAATTGCAGTTGGATAAGCGTCATTTGTAGATTGAGACAAGTTGACGTGATCATTAGGAGTAACCATTTCATAGCTTCCTTTTTTGTAGCCCATCATCTCATTTGCACGGTTTGCAATTACCTCATTAATATTCATATTAGTGGAAGTTCCTGCACCACCTTGAATCATATCAATCGGAAATTCTAAATTAAATTTCCCTGCGATAACTTCTTTTGAAGCTTCGATAATAGCATTTTTAATGTTTTCGTCAAGAAGACCTAGAGTAAAATTCGTTTCTGCGGCTGCCCATTTTACGTAAGCAAGCCCTTTTATAAATTCTGGATACTCAGAAACAGTTACGCCCGAAATCTGAAAATTCTCAACCGCGCGCTGTGTCTGCACTCCATAATATGCCTGTTCTGGAACTTGAAGTTCCCCTATCAAATCACTTTCTAATCTATAATTCATCGTTTGTACTTTTTAATATTATTCAATTTGAATACGACAGCCTGCTACTGAATTCAAAATTATTCCTTACGCCACTTTTTTGTCTCTTCAAAAACGTGTTCTAAAATATCCTGTTCTTGCTGATCAAATTCAATTCCTCTTCTGGCCATCACAATCCGTGTGGTTTCAAAAGCTTTTTTGGTCAAATAAGTCGAAAATCCTGATGCTCCACCCCAAGAAAAACTTGGAACAAAATTTCGTGGAAAACCAGAGCCAAAAATATTCGTACTCACTCCTATCACAGTCCCCGTATTAAACATCGTATTTATTCCACATTTACTGTGATCGCCCATCATCAGACCACAAAATTGAAGTCCTGTTTTAGCAAAATTTTCTGTTTCGTAGCTCCATAGTTTCACTTCTTCGTAGTTATTCTTCAAATTCGAATTATTACTATCGGCTCCAATATTACACCATTCGCCGAGCACACTATTTCCTAAAAAACCATCGTGACCTTTATTAGAATATCCAAAAAGAACCGAATTATTTACTTCTCCACCAATGCGTGAATGCGGCCCAACCGTAGTCGCACCGTACACTTTTGTACCTAACTTTACTTGTGCACCTTCACAAAGCGCAAAAGGCCCACGAATCACAGATCCCTCCATAATTTCGCTATTGCGTCCTATATATATGGGTCCGGTCGAGGCATTTAAAGTTACAAATTCAAGTGATGCACCCTCTTCAATGAAAATATTCTCTGGATTTATGGCATTTACACTTTTCGGAATTCTTTCTGATTGCTCACTTTGAGTAAGCAAAATAAAATCTTCGCGTAAAGCAGCGTCGTTTTTCTGAAAAATATCCCACGTATTCTCAATCGTTAGGCAGTCTTGATCAAACTCTATTGCTTCGTAAGTATTAAAATCCACATCTTCTTGATCGTCGGTTGTAAAAAATGCAATGACTTGATCGTCATTGAAAATTGCTTGATTTTGCTCAAGATTTTTAATCATTTCCACCAAAATATCATTCGGCAAATACGATGCATTGATCATAATATTCTCAGGCATTTCAACCATCGGATATTTTACAGCCAAATATTGCTCAGTTACAGAAGTGGTTGTAGTTTGCAAATATCTCTCCCATTTCTCTCGGATAGTCAAAATTCCCACGCGAATATCGGCAACTGGTCTCGTAAAAGTAAAAGGTAACAGCGCATTTCTGGCAGGCCCGTCAAATAGAATATAATTCATTTTTATTATCTTGAATTTCTTAAACTCAAAGTTACAAAGTTTTTAGCCTAATCGAGGTTGATTCTAAAAAAAGCTTAAAGGTAAATATTTGAAAATTATTTTTTATTAGGGCGAGACCCCCGCCGTCGTTGCGAGCGAAGTGCGGCAATCTCATAAATGTTTACGTATCATTTGAAGACTTTTCTTAGGCGGCGGTCAGGCTCATATCTTTGTTTTAATATAAATGATAGTATTATTATCTTTAGAAAATCAATGATTGAAAACAAAACAAAGTTGCAGAATTGTGGTCGGGCTAGATACATTTTAATGATATCGACGGATAGGTAAATCAACT
>JBBSQV010000049.1:0-17328 GCA_038243675.1 Flavobacteriales bacterium | reverse complement strand
CCTTTTCCATTCCAAATTCAGACTTGGACTGCTTTTCTGCAAGGCAAAAACGGACTTTTGAATGCGCCTACAGGAAGCGGAAAAACCTATGCTTTGTGGATGCCAGTCGTCCTTGATTATATCAGAAAAAATCCAAATTACAAAACTAAACATACTCCCGGACTAAAAGCGATTTGGATTACGCCACTTCGAGCCTTGTCACAAGAAATCAGACAAGCCGCCGAAAGAGTTACCGAAGATTTGGAAACTCAAATGACCGTTGGCGTTCGCACAGGAGATACTTCTACCAGCGATCGGACAAAGCAGAAAAAGTTGATGCCAGATTTGCTGATCACAACGCCCGAAAGTTTGCAACTACTTCTCGCTAGCAAAGGCTACGAAAAGGTTTTTAAAAATTGTGAAGCTGTTATAGTTGATGAGTGGCACGAATTGTTGGGTAGTAAACGAGGCGTGCAAATGGAGCTTGCGTTGTCTCGAATGAAAACGATTGTCCCGAAACTTAAAATCTGGGGAATTTCGGCGACGATTGGCAATTTGGCGCAAGCCCAAGAAGTTTTATTAGGGCCTGAATCTGAACAATTGAAAAATTCCATATTAGTAAGAGCTGATATTCAGAAAAAAATAACCGTCGAATCCATTATTCCTGAAAAAATGGAAACATATCCGTGGCGTGGACACATGGGTTTGCGATTATTAGATGATGCTGCTCAGATTATTCGCAAGAGTAAAACCACTCTTCTTTTTGTAAATGTACGGTCGGCTTGCGAACTTTGGTTTCGAGCTTTGTTAGAGAAATATCCAGAATTTGCTGGAGATATTGCAATGCATCACAGCAGCATCAGTCGAGAAACTCGTCATTGGGTTGAAGATGCAATTCGTAATGAGCAATTGAAAATTGTTGTCTGTACTTCAAGTCTGGATTTGGGAGTAGATTTTGCGCCTGTCGAAAGTATTATTCAAGTTGGCGGCCCAAAAAGCGTTGCGAGATTTATGCAAAGAGCGGGTCGGAGTGGACATCAGCCTGGAAAGGAAAGCAAAATTCACTTTCTCGCCACCCACGCAATGGAGCTTTTTGAAGCTTCGGCTTTGAGAAGAGCGGTTACAGAAAAAATTGTAGAAGATAGAATTCCATACCTAAATAGTTGGGATGTATTGATTCAGTACTTAAATACATTGGCGATTTCGGATGGATTTAACCCAGCAGAAATATACAGAGAAGTTCAATCCACATTTTGTTATCAAGCGATAAACGATGATCAATGGAGATGGATTTTAAATTTTATTCACTTCGGAAGTCAGAGCTTGCAGGCTTATGATGAATATAAAAAAGTAGAAATAGACGAAGATGGACGATATTTTATCAGTAGTAGACGAACTGCGATGCAGCACCGAATGCAGATTGGAACAATTGTTAGTGAGGCTTCTATGCAGGTAAAATTTTTTGGCGGTGGTTATATTGGAAGCATCGAAGAAAGTTTTATCTCTAGACTTGAACGCGGAGATACCTTTATCTTTGCAGGGAGGAAATTGGAATTATATCAAGTTAAAAATATGCAAGTTTTAGTGAAGCTGGCAAGTCCGAAAACGAAAGCAAAGGTTGTAAGTTGGATGGGTGGTAGGATGGCTTTCTCTGCGCAGATGAGCGAATTAATGCGACAAGAATTATATTCGGCTAACCACGAAACGGGAAAATCTAAAGAGATTATTGCATTGGAACCTTTGCTTGTTAGACAACGGAAAGAATCGATCGTGCCTGATGCAAATCAATTTTTGATAGAAACTTTCAAAACGCGTGAAGGTTATCATGCCATATTTTATCCTTTTGAAGGTCGATTTGTTCATGAAGCACTGGCAAGTTTATTATCCTACAGAATAAGTTTGCTTTCGCCAATAAGTTTCTCACTAGCTTACAATGACTATGGTTTCGAATTGCTGTCAGATCAAGAATTCTCGATTGAAGACGTCTTAGACAATAATTTATTCTCTACAGATTATATACATTCTGATTTGGAAAAAAGTCTGAATGCAACCGAAATGGCAAGAAGGAAATTTAGAGATATAGCGGTAATTTCGGGATTGTTATTTACAGGAATGCCCGGAAAGCAAGTAAAAACAAAGCATTTGCAAAGTGGAACACAGCTTTTATTTGAAGTTTTTAAGGAATATGAACCTGACAATTTATTGTTGCAACAAGCATATCGCGAAACTTTTGAACATCAATTGGAAGAAGGAAGATTAATTATGGCTTTAGAAAGAATTCTTGGACAGGAAGTGGTGGTAAAGGAATGTAGTAAGCCAACACCTTTCAGTTTTCCAATTATTACAGATCGCTTGCGCGAAAAACTTTCTAGTGAAACTTTGGCAGACCGTATAAAAAAGATGGTAGCATCTTATACAAAAATTTAAAAATTTACAATGACGCATACGATAGAAATCAATAACGATATCTTTATTTTACATACTAGCGGCGCTATTTACTGGCCAAAATACAAAGCATTATTAATTGCAGATGTTCATTTGGGTAAAGTCTCACATTTCCGTAAACACGGAATTGGTATTCCTGCTGTGGCTTTGCATAAAAATTTTGATGAACTTGATAATGTTCTTTCTTACTTTGAAGCTGAAAAAATATGGTTTCTAGGAGATTTATTTCACAGCAGTCAGAATATGGAATGGTTGAGATTTGAAGATTGGTGCAGTAATTGTCCGACCGAAATTATCTTAATTGCGGGAAATCACGACATTATTGCAGACTGGCAGTATGAGGAAATAGGAGTGAAGATGGTCGAAGAAATGATTGTTGATGGGTTTTTACTAACTCATTTCCCTACAGAAAGAGATGGACTTTTCGTGTTTGCAGGACACGTACATCCTGGAGTCAAAATTCGAGGTGTAGGAAGACAATCTGAAAATCTAGCATGTTTTTTTCGAACAGAAAATCAAATTATTCTGCCAGCTTTTGGTGCTTTTACTGGTAAACACATTTTAAAAGCCGCAGTTGGCGATATTGCTTATGCAATTGCTGGAGACGAAATCATCGAGATTGAAAAACAGCAAGCTTTGAAGTAATAGTTTACATTTTTTCGACATTTTAATCCCGTAGGGATGGCATTATTGTAACACGGATTTTAATCCGTTGTAGAAATGGTAAGTGTGGAGCTAAGTTCCGGAGGAACGATGTTATAAATTTATTAAAAGAATATGTGCACAGATGGAATTCAAGAGCATTATTTTTCTATTTACTATTATATCATAAATCCGAGCCTACGGCTCTTATGTGTTTTTTTCGTTTATTATCGCAGGATTAAAATCCTGCGTTACAATAAAGTCGAGCCTAGGGCTCTATTATTTTATTATGCTTTTTTCAATTAAAAAGGCTTTAGTCGTTTGTTGCAATAATGCCATGCTCACGGAAATACTTTTCGACAAAATTTTGTATTAAAAATTGCTGTATTTATTTCAAGCATAATCTGATCCTCTTTTAATTTCGCAATTTTAATCCCGTAGGGATGGCGTTATCGTAACAACGGATTTTAATCCGTTGTAGAAACAGTAAGTGTGGAGACATTCTAGCCTAAAAGCCATTTGACCAATTTGAATTTAATTTCGGTGTAAGGTGCATATTTCATTGATGATTCAAACCAAAAAGGTTTGTCCAAAATACCTTTGAAATGACTGAAATTATCAAAACTAGATTTCCCGTGATAGTTTCCCATTCCGCTATTTCCGACACCTCCAAAAGGTAGATGATGATTGGAAAGTTGCATAGTACTATCGTTGATTGCGCCGCTTCCAAAAGAAAGTTCGTTTAGTAATTTATCTGTAATTTTTGCGCTTTTAGTGTAGATATATAAAGACAGCGGTTTTGGTTGCGCTTTCACTTTTGCAATCGCTTCATCTATTGTAGTAAAAGAAATAACTGGAAGAATTGGGCCGAAAATTTCCTCTTGCATTACAGCATCATCAAAATTGACATTTGACATAATCGTTGGCGCAATAAATCTTTTTTCGGCAACTGTTTCCCCACCATAAAAGACTTTTGATTTGTCGATTAGTTTGGTAAGTCTTTCAAAATTCTTATTGTTGATTATCTGAACGTAATGTTCGTCTGTGACTGATATGTTTGCGTATCGTTTTTTGATTTCCTCTTTGAGAGCATTTAGAAATTTCTGCTCGATAGATTTTTCTACCATAATATAATCTGGAGCGACGCAAGTTTGTCCCGCATTTAGAAATTTTGCCCAAACAATTCTTTGTGCAGATGTTGCGATATCGGCATCTTCAAATACGAAAGTGGGACTTTTTCCACCAAGCTCAAGAGTGACGGGAATAAGATTTTCGGCAGCTGCTTTATAAACAATTTTGCCAACTGTAGTGCTTCCAGTAAAGAATATTTTATCGAATTTTAATTTCAACAGTTCGGTTGTTATTTCTACATCTCCTTCTGCAACGTACAGAAATTTTGGATCAAAATTATTATTGATTATTTGCGCCATTGCTGCTGATGTGCGTGCCGGCATTTCGCTAGGTTTGATAATCACAGTATTTCCGGCAGCAATTGCTGCAACGGCAGGAAGTAGAGAAAGATGATAAGGATAATTCCACGCTCCAATAACGAGGCAAGCGCCTAATGGTTCCGGTATGATATAGCTATGAGCAGGAAAATTGGCGATACCAGTAGCAACTCGTTTTCGTTTTGACCAACTTTTCAGATGCTTTTTAGTGTAGGCGATTTCACTATAAATAAATGAAAGTTCAGTAGCGTAGGTTTCGAATTGTGATTTTTCAAAGTCTTCTTTTATAGCTTGGTAAAGCAAATCTTCATTTTCCTTGAGAAGGTTTTCGAGTTTATTGAGTTGTTGCAGTCTGAATGAAATTTCTTTTGTGCTATTAGTATTAAAGAAAGTTTTCTGTAAATTGAATATTTCTGCAACTGTCATTTTTCTGTTTTTTGAAGTGGTATTTGTTAAAAGTACTCATTTCAAACAGAATTATGAGCTTCGATATCGAGTAAAAGGCAGTTAAATGTTTGGTAAATAAAACTTTAACCGCCAACAAGAAGTAGCCTTTCGGCAAAATTGATAAATGTTCTTTTATACTTCTTAAAAAATCTTAGTTCAATCTAGCAATATAGCTTCAGAAGAAGAAAAATTCCCTACTAGATATCATAGAAAGACAAATTTCTAATCTGAAAATGTATGCTGTGGGCTAGGTTCTTTCGGCGAAAGCCAAAAAAATTTACTTCCAGAATTCGTCTGTAATATTATCTACAAAACTTTCGTCGTGATGCTGTTTTTCAAGCTCTTCCCAATCCTCGGGAGTTGCGTGTTGTTGAACTTCGGCAAAAAGAACGCGCTCTTCAAAACGGATGTGTTGTTCCAACTCTTCCTCAAATAAACTTAGAGAATTTCCAACGTTTTTAGTGTCATTTGCCAGTCTTTGCAGGCGTCTATGATCGCTCAAAGCTTTTAAAATCAGCTCGTGTTTTGGGTCAAGAATAGTAAAAACATACTTTTCTTCGAACTCAAAATGTGGAATAAGATGATTTTCAAAAAACCAGTCCACGTATTTTTTCATTCGTAAAGGATCGATGTTTTTTGAGATGCCACGTCGTATTTTCCAAAGAAAGTAGAAGTCCGTGATGATGCTCTCTGCTGATCGGCTGTAATAATTTATTTCTTTTAATTGGTGTTGCCAAAGTGAAAGGAATTTAAGGTTTATAGACTAATTTATATGAGAGGTTTTTGATTCTTCTCTTTAGAATATTCGATTTTATAATGAAACATTTCTGCCATTTTCTGACCACGCATTTTGGCTTCATCGGCGATTTCTCCTGAATAAAGATCGTTGACAGTGTCGAAGAATAGATGCAACCATCTGTTGAAATGCTCCGCAGAAACGGGCAAATTTGCGTGTGGCATAAAGGGCGCGCCACTATAGGTGTGCTCATCGAGAAGTACCGTTTGCCAGAAACTGTACATACGCTCTAGGTGCTGGGGCCAGCGATTTTGTATAGCGCTGTTGAAAATTTCCGCGAGTATTTCGTCTTGCCTAACGCGGCCGTAAAACTCGTTAACAAGTACTTTTATATCGTCAAGGGTAAGAATGTCGTTGTTCATAATTTACAATTCAAAATTCGTGCTTCTAGAAATAAGCTTGCAGCGAATTAGTTTATTGAAATACCTCTTAAAAATGTATCTCCACTTTGTATGGATTTTGAAAGTTCATTGACTTTCGTTTCATTCAGCATCTTGTACAGAGCGTCACGTATATCCGTAATTTGATAATGCATTGCGCAGGGATGTGTGGAATCGCACTGCTGAAAACCCAGAGCACATCTGCTAAAAACTTCTATGCCATCAATTGCTTTAACAACTTGAAGCATATTCGTTTCGATTGAGGCTTCAGTTGAAATCCAAAATCCACCATTTGGTCCTTTTGCAGAATTGACTACGCCATTCTTTACTAATTGCTGTAGAATTTTGGCGGTAAAAGCTGCAGGTGAATTTATATTAGTTGCAATATCATTCAGAGACAATCTTTTTTTATTCTCAGATTGTGTTGCTATATATATTGTAGCACGAATTCCATACTCGCAGGCTTTGGAAAATATCATTATTGAGGTGATTTCTACAAAGATATAAACAAAAAGTCATTTCGGACAACAATATCCGAAATTTAAGTGTTCAGTAGAAACTGGACCGATGAAATTTATTCTTGTATGATAGAATGGACAACTTTTTTAAGTTGCGGCAATACCACTTCGGGAAACCAAGGATGTTTTGCCAACCAAATATTATTGCGACCAGAAGGATGTGGAAGTGGAAAGTATTCTGGTAGATACTCTTCGAAATGGTTTACATTTTCGGTCAAATTCTTTTGTGCCGTTTTTGCCAAATAATACTTCTGAGCATAAAGACCGATAAGAATTGTGAGCTGCAAATCTGGCATCTTATTTAGCAACTGCTGATGCCATAAGGGTGCACATTCCTTTCGTGGTGGTAAATCGCCAGTTTTTGCAGAGCCTGGGAAGCAAAATGACATTGGCATAATTGCGAACAAATCTGTATTGTAAAAAGTTTCTCTGTCAACCTCCAGCCACTTTCTCAATGTGTCGCCACTTCTGTCATTCCATGGAATTTTAGTTTCATGGACAACACGACCTGGTGCTTGGCCTACTATTAAAATTTTACTATTGATGCTTCCCGTAACCACAGGATTTACGCCGTGCGCAAGATGCGCTTTGCAAGCCTGACAGTTTTTTATTTGACTAAGAAGGTTGTCCATTTGTAATTAGTTCTAGGAGATATTAATCTAAAAAAGGAATTTACAAAATCAACATTGTAATTTGACCTAGCAGACTGTTATTTCTTTCTGAATATACTTCCAATACCTTTACCCATTTGCTCAATTGCTTCTAGTCCAATTGTAAGAGGCTCGGGAGGTAATTCTTTATACTTTTCTAATGTTTTGCTTTGTTGGGCGTATGTAATAAGTAAGTTATTATTCTTGAAGTACTTTTCAAGTTTGTACGGAATACGATCCAAAACAGTTTCGTAGGAAATAGAACCTTGGCGAGCAGAGTTGAAAATAATTAAATCTTTTTCAGTTATTTCCTCACTTAATTTGGAGAATTTTTCCCAGTCTTCAAACCTTTTAAAAATTGGTCTAATACTGATTTTTTTCTCGACAAGAAGCTTGTTTAGCGCATCATTAGTTCGCTCGTCGCTGTAGCTAATAATTGGCATATTAAATTCCTGAGCAATTCGAGCAATTTTCTGGATAAGTTGTTCAAAACCAACTTCACGCTCTGTAAATGCTGGCGAAATCATTATCAATTTATTGTTGAATGCTACGGGTTTCTGGAATCTCGAAATAAACAACATTTTGTGAGTGTTATTAATAATAGAGGTCGCTTTGTCACCGAATATTTTCTCAATAAAACCAACTTTTGTTGGCCAGCCAATGATGATAATATCTGCTGTAAGTTCCTTGGCAGTTCGAACAATTCCACTCGCAGGATTGTGATCGATTGTTACCATCGTGTTGACCTTAATTTCAGATGCGGCAGCTTGAAGAACGTATTCGTCAAGTTTTTTTCTTGATCTGGCAATATTAATTTCAGCTTGTGCATTATTTGGCACGATAGAAAGCATTGTGATTGGTTTTGGAGATTTTTTCTCTTTGATCATCGTTGCAAATTCCAATAGTTTATGCACATTTTCAATGTCCACAAAGGGAATCAGGATATGTTCATTTGCGCTGGTAGAAATCTGATCAAGGTCGTCATCTTCCATTTCGTCGCTAATAATTATTTTTCGAGCGGCTTTTTCTGTAGCAAAAGAAGCCACGATACAAGTGATAAGAATCAAAATAATAGTTCCGTTCAGAATATTTTCATCTAATATTTGGGCTTTGTATCCAACCAAAATAACAGCCAAGGTTGCTGCAGCGTGCGCACTACTTAATCCAAAAATCAGTTGACGCTGAGGACCAGAAAATTTAAAAATGAGTTGAGAGAAATATGCTGCAAACCATTTGGCACTAATTGCAACGATGGTAAGAGTTCCCGCAATAATTAAAGCTGATGGTCCAGAGAAAATTACTCTAGTATTTACAAGCATTCCCACCGAAATAAGGAAGAACGGAATAAAGAGCGAGTTTCCTAGGAACTCAATTCTATTCATCAATGCCGATGAGTTTGGAATTAAAGGATTTAGAGCTAGACCAGCAAAAAAGGCACCAATAATTGGTTCAACACCTGCTGCTTCGGCCAAAAACGCTGCAAAGAAAACTACCGAAAGAACAAATATATAGTGTGCGTGTTTTTCACTTTCAAGTTTTTGGAAGAACCATTTGGCAATTCGAGGTATTATCAGAAACATTATCGCGGTAAATGCGACTAAAGAAAGTACAAGTCTAATCCAGAATTCTTGATCGAGACTTCCTTGTGAGCTTCCCATTACTACCGCTAAAATAATAAGCACTGCAGTATCGGTTAATATTGTTCCGCCCACAGTTACTGCCACGGCGGGATTTTTTGAAATACCCATACTACTGACAATAGGATAAGCAACAAGAGTGTGAGTTGCGAACATTGACGCTGTAAGTATACTTGCCATAGCATTATAATCTAAAAGATAATAACACACTGGAAAACCGAGTGCAAGAGGAATTATGAAAGTAAGAAACCCGAAGATTAAGCTTTTATTTTTGTGAGCTTTAAATTCCTGTAGATCTAGTTCTAGACCTGCGATAAACATAATATACAAAAGTCCAATTGTTGAAAACAAATCAATTGCAGAGTTTTGTTCCAAGATATTAAGTCCAAAAGGCCCAATTACAACTCCTGAAACGATAAGGCCGATAATTCCAGGAATCTTAATTTTGCGTAATAATATTGGCGAAAGCAAGATTATGAAAAGAATAAGTGAAAAAATCAGTACTGGATTATCTAAAGGAGTTTTAAACTCGTGTATAAAATGTGCAAAATATTTTTCCATAAACAAATTCTGTTAATACTCTTTTCAATTATATGAAGTAGACTGAGAGCAGAATGAACGCTCAAAAGTAAGCCAAAAAGAGCATTATTGCCACTTGAGTAGCGTTTTTATTATTCAAAAAAGACCATTACATTACGAAATTACCGAAATTAAAAAATCCCGACGAATCGGGATTTCTGCTGATTTTATAAGAGATTACTAGAACCTGTAACGTAGACCTAAAGCTATATCTGGCGCGAAATTATCTGTTCTATATTTTCCACCAAAGTAAAGTTCTGGCCGTAAATCTATAGAGATTTGCAGTGGAAAATCAAATAAGTATTCAATACCAATATCACCTGCTAGTAGCGCAAAAGTTCCGCTGTTTTTGTCATACTTGCTGTCGTAGAAATATTTTTTATCGCCATCAAAAGTACCTAATCCAGCACCAAGACCAGCATACCAGTTAAAACCACCATCGATATTCCAAACCCACTGGTATAAACCTGTAATTTTTAAAGCGTCATAGTGCTCGCTGTTTCTCCATCCAAGGTCAAGTTCCAAACGATTGTTTGATCCTAAGGCTCTTTGGTATGAAAGTTCTCCACCAAATCCATCATTATCTCCAATACGAAGACCCAATGCATTTTTGCTTATATCTTGCGCGTTGGCACTGAAAACCATAGCGACTAGCATGCAAGCAGATAGAATTAATTTTTTCATGTTTATTATTTTTAGTTAGAAGCGCAAAATTAACACTTTGCAAAGTTGAGAATGTTTAAATTATGCAAACATTAACACCCTAATAATTTCTTTTACGTGCTAGTTTTGCTGAAAATCTAGTAGATATTCATTTGCGATATTTGTCTGCGATTGAGGAATTGGTAATTCAATTGGGAAGTTTGAAAGATCTTGTAGATTGTAACTGATAGTAGTTTCGGCGTGAACCATTCCGATATTTTTTGCATAATACTGAATAGAAGAAACTACATCTTGACCATCTAGAACGGTAAAGTTTAGCGGAAATCCTCCAAGACTAATTGTTGCTACAATCTTCATATTTAGTGCAAACTTTACAATCTTTACATCTTCGTAAACAACTCCTTGAGAAGTGTATGTTGGCATAGAACTTTGATTCACAGTAGATAATGTATAATTCGCGGTAAGTGGAATATTTTCAAAATTCTGAGTCATAGTTCCAGAAATCGTAGAAAGTAATTCTCCATTCGCAGCGCCACTTTTTACCAAAATAAAATCATTTAACTCAAGATCTATTGGAAAGATTTCTCCTAAATTAAAATCTAGGCCTCCTGTCATATATATTGTATTATTTTCGTTTCTCAAAGATTGACCATTTACAGATGAAGTGAAAGAACCTGTTGGAATAGTTTCTGTTTCCATCGTAAAATAACTTTTACCTCCAATTGTATTTTGCCCAGTCACAGCAAGCACTTCTTCAGTTGTAGCATCGTCATTCACAACAGAATATTTCCAATTATTTCCAGCTGATAAAGGATAATAATTAGCGGTAGAATCTCCACCTACTGCATTGTCATCGTCACTTGAGCAGGCAGATATTGAAACGACAAAGGCTAGAAGCCAAATTACTTTTTTCATAAATAGATTTTATTATTAATAACGAATATTGTTACATATTATTGAATGTCGATAAAAATAAGCCAAAAATACTTGGTAGCATAAATTATTTTGTTGTCAATTAAAGGAGTTCAAAAAATGAATGCATATAAATACCGTTGATATCAAATAGAAAGTATTGTAATTATTTAATTATCTGCTCATTTTATGAATATATTGCGGTGGGAAACTGATGCGATAAAGGTATTATATGAAGAACATTCTTTACTTATATTTATTTCTTATTTTTAGTAGTGCTTTCGCGCAAAAAGGTACTTTAAAAGGAATGGTGCTTTTCGAAAAATTTCCACTTGAGAATGTGAATGTAAGTAATTTAGCCACTTCTATTCTTGCCACAACTGATGTCACCGGAGAATTTTCCTTGTTTGTTAAACTTGGAGATACTTTACAACTTAATTTTTTAGGAATGGAGACAATCAAAAGAGTTGTGGATCAGCGCGATTTTGAGTTAGCAAAAATGACTTTCAATATGATTATGGCATCTTCCAAATTAGATGAAGTTAAAATCAATACGATTGATGCTGTTTCATTAAGGATTATTCCAAAAAAAGTTAAACCACTTACTGTAAACGAAAGGAAATTTGCATCCGAAAGTAAAATTAATTCAATAGATTTAATAAAACTGGGTTTTAGACTGGAGCTTGTACCTATCCTAAACGCAATAAATGGCAGAACTAAAGAATTAAAAAATAATATCAAAATAGAAAAAAAGGAAGCTATGATAACTCATTTAAAGACAAATTATAGCGATTATCTGCTTAGTAAATTAAAACTTACCGAGGGTGAGAAACTAGTTCAATTTTACTATTATTTAGTTGATTTAAAAGGGATTGAGAATGAAGTTTATAATCAAAATACAGCGCAAGTAAATTTTTACTTATTTAATAAATATATGGAGTTTCAGGAATTGAATAAGGACGCAGCAGCAAAATTGTAGTTAGTTACTTGATGCAAATAAAAAAAGCCGGAAGAAATGTATCAAACATTCCTTCCGGCTTTTTAAAAAAAATATAAAATGTTAGATTTTCACTCCCATATTATAAAATATAAAACTCCACATATCTGCAGCTTCGGCGATTACTTTAGATGTTGGTTTCCCAGCTCCGTGTCCAGCATTTGTATCAATTCTGATCAATGTTGGATTGTTGCAAGATTGAACTTTTTGAAGTTCGGCAGCAAATTTAAATGAGTGCGCAGGCACAACTCTATCATCGTGATCTGCAGTAGTAATCAAAGTTGCAGGATAGCATACATTTGGTTTTAGATTATGCAGAGGTGAATATTTGATTAGATTATCAAAATCTTTTTCATTTGCACTACTTCCATATTCTACAACCCAACCCCAACCTACAGTAAATTTGTGGAAACGTAACATATCCAAAACTCCAACTTGCGGGATCGCAACTTTAAAAAGTTCTGGTCTTTGTGTCATAACCGCACCTACAAGTAGTCCACCGTTACTTCCACCGCGAATTGCAAGACGCTCGCTTGACGTATATTTTTCCGAAATTAAGTACTCAGCAGCTGTAATAAAGTCGTCAAAAACATTTTGTTTGTTGTTCAGCATTCCGCCTTTATGCCATTCTTCACCATATTCTCCACCACCACGAAGTGAAGCAACACAATAAATTCCACCGTTTTCGATGAATGCAATATTCGATTCAGAGAAAGAAGGAGTAAGGCTAATATTAAAACCTCCGTAAGCATAGAGCAACGTTGGATTTGTGCCGTCAAGCTTCAAGCCTTTTTTATGAGTGATAAACATCGGAACTTTTGTCCCGTCTGTACTGGTGTAAAAAACTTGCTTTGTAACAAAGTTTTCCGAATTGAATTTTGCTTCAGATTTTCTGTAAATTTCAGAAGTTCCCTTTGCGATATCGTATTTAAAAATCGTTGTTGGATAGATAAATGACGTAAAAGAATATAGTAAAGTAGTTTCTTTTTTATCTGCCGAAAACCCTGAAGCCGTTCCTACGACTGGGAATTTCACATCATATTCAAATTTTCCAGCGTAATCAAATTGCTTCATTTGTGTCGAAGCATCTTTTAAGTAAGACGCAAATAATTTTCCACCAGCAGTAGTTACGTTTTGTAATTTCTCTTTTTCCTCTGGAATTATTGTTTTCCAATTTTCCTTGCTCGGCGATTTCGGATCAAGCAAAACCAGTTTATAATTTGGCGCATCTTGATTAGTAAGCAACAATAATTTATCGCCTGAAGTGTCAACGATACCTGCATTTGTGCTAAAACCTTTGATAAGAATTTGGAATTCAGCTTTTGGATTTTTTAAATCTTTTATCTTCAATTCATTTCCGTCGGTACCTTCGGCAATGTTCAAAATTAGGTAACGCCCATCCTTTGTTAGTTTAGGCGAAACGAACCTTTTAGGATGATCTTTATCCTCATAAATCAGAATATCACTACTTTGTGGTGTACCTATTTTATGGTAGAAAACCTTTTGAAATTCAGTCGAAGCGCTGAATTTCGTTGCTTCATCCGTTGGTTTCGAATGTCCATTATAGTAGAAACCCTCGTCGCCATTCCAAGAAATACTAGAGTTCTTTAGGTTTTCTAGCTTATCTGAAATCAGTTTTTTAGTTTTAAAATCCATCACATAGCCAGTTTGCCAGTCACTTCCTGAAGCGGAAACCGTATAAGCCAGATACTTCTGGTTTTTCGAAATTTCAACCGCTTGAAGTGCTACAGTCCCGTCATTTGATAGCTTATTAGGATCCAGTAAAACTTCTGCCGCGCCATCAAGTCCTTTCTGCACATAAAGTACAGCTTGATTCTGCAGACCGTCATTTTTAAAAAAAGTATAAAAGGCACCTTTCTTGTTTGGCGCACCGTATTTCGGGTAATTCATCAACTCGGCAATTCTATTTTTGAGCTTATCACGAAATGGAATCGCGTCCAAGTATGCATTTGTTACCGCATTTTGCTGCGCAACCCATTTGGCCGTTTTGTCAGAAGTATCGTCCTCAAGCCACCGATATGGATCGTCAATTTTGGTTCCAAAATAATCATCAGACTGTTCCACAGTATCAGTTTTTGGATAGACAATTTTTTTCTGGGCGTGGGACACGATCGGTGCAATCATAAAGATGGACAGAATAAAAAGAGACTTTTTCATTTATTTATTTTTGAATTTTCGAAGTCGCTAAAGATAGTAATTTGTTGTGGATTTTGTGACGTTCTATCTCCTGCAGTACCGCTTTTTGGGAATATTATAACGAATTGTCTTGATAGCAAAAGTGCCCTAGCCCTGATGGAAGTGGCAGCCTTTGCCGCCCCTCTTTTGGGTGGCTAAGCTATAACGGACAGCAGGATAAAGCTCCAAATAATTCAAATTGTCATAACAACGATGTTCTTTATTTGGGCGCAACCCGAGCCAAAACGTTCATCTTAAGATTCAACTAAAAGGTGGCTCGGGTCGGGCTGTGCACTATATCTTTGCTGCCAGAAATTTCAGTTTTCAAATTTCAAATTTTGGTTAGGCAGCAAAGGATGCCGTTCCCATCCCTTGCGCAACACTCCGCCACACAAGACATTCCGAATTTAATCTAACAAAAAAATCCTTCTTTCCACAGCAGAAAAGAAGGATTTTCAAGATATATTTTAGAAGTTTCTAAACCTCTTCGTCCATCAAAATAGTAAGCAATAAAATCGCTGCTTCACTAATTTTTGTACCTGGCCCAAAAACTGCCGCCGCTCCCGCATCAAACAAATACTGATAATCCTGAGACGGAATCACCCCGCCCACAATGACCATAATGTCTTCGCGACCGTACTTTTTAAGCTCCTCAATAACCTGCGGAACCAGCGTTTTGTGACCCGCCGCGAGAGATGAAACGCCCAAAATATGTACGTCATTTTCTACCGCTTGCTTTGCAGCCTCCGCTGGAGTTTGGAATAACGGACCGATATCCACGTCAAAACCAACATCGGCATAACCAGTCGAAACGACTTTTGCACCTCTATCGTGGCCGTCTTGTCCCATTTTGGCAACCATAATTCGTGGTCGTCGCCCTTCCAGTTCGGCAAATTTATTGGCTAATTGTTTTGCCTCTTCAAAGCTCTTATCGTCTTTAATTTCTTTACTATACACGCCGCTAAAAGATTTAATTTGTGCCTTATACCTTCCGAAGACTGTTTCCAAAGCATCGCTGATTTCGCCTAAAGTTGCTCTGTATCTAGCTGCTATCACGGCTAATTCTAATAAATTTCCTTTACCAGTTTTAGCACATTCTATAAGGTCGTTTAACGCTTCTTGCACTTTGGCAGAGTCGCGTTCTGATTTTATTTTTGCCAACAATTCTAGTTGTTGTCTGCGAACCATCTGATTATCGACGTCCAGAATCTGAAGCGGATCTTCTTTCTGCAGTCGGTATTTATTTATCCCGACAATTACATCTTGAGTGCTGTCAATTCGAGCTTGCTTTCTCGCCGCTGCTTCTTCAATACGTAGTTTTGGAATTCCAGCTTCAATTGCTTTGGTCATTCCGCCAAGTTCTTCTACTTCTTCAATAAGTTTCCAAGCACTTTCGGCAAGTTCATTCGTAAGAGATTCTACATAATAGCTGCCTCCCCAAGGATCGACAGTTTTGGTAATTTTGGTCTCTTCTTGTAAGAAAATCTGAGTATTTCTAGCAATTCTTGCTGAGAAATCGGTCGGCAAGGCAATCGCCTCGTCAAGTGCATTTGTGTGCAGCGATTGCGTACCTCCAAATGCCGCCGCAGCAGCTTCGATGGTAGTTCGCGCCACATTATTAAAGGGATCTTGCTCGGTAAGACTCCATCCAGAAGTTTGACAATGCGTACGCAAAGCCAAAGATTTTTGATCGGTTGGGTTGAATTGCGATACGATTTTTGCCCATAACATTCTGGCCGCACGCATCTTTGCAATTTCCATAAAGTGATTCATTCCAATTGCCCAGAAAAATGAAAGTCTAGGTGCGAATTCGTCAATTTTCATTCCTGTTGCAAGTCCTGTTCGGATATATTCTAAACCATCGGCTAGGGTGTAGGCAAGTTCGAGATCTGCGGTCGCGCCCGCTTCCTGCATATGATAGCCTGAAATGGAAATCGAGTTGAATTTTGGCATTTTATTGCTTGTATATTCAAAAATATCTGCAATAATCTGCATCGAAGGCTTTGGAGGATAGATATAAGTATTTCGAACCATAAACTCCTTCAAAATATCATTCTGAATCGTTCCTGACAATTTGACGAGCGGCACTCCTTGCTCTTCGGCAGCCACAATATAAAATGCCATAATAGGAAGTACAGCGCCATTCATCGTCATCGAAACCGACATTTCGTCCAATGGAATCTGATCGAATAAGACTTTCATATCTTCGACAGAATCGATGGCAACTCCAGCTTTTCCGACATCTCCAACCACTCGCTCGTGATCACTATCGTAACCGCGGTGTGTAGGTAAATCAAATGCTATCGAAAGTCCTTTCTGACCAGCAGCAAGATTTCTTTTGTAAAAAGCATTACTCTCTTCGGCGGTACTGAAACCTGCATATTGGCGAATTGTCCACGGACGACGCACGTACATTGTAGAATATGGGCCGCGCAAATAAGGCGAAAAACCAGCTCCGTACTCTAAATGAGTTAAATTGTCTGTGTCCTCTTTTGTATAATGAGACTTCAATTCGATATCCTCGGCAGTAAGAAAAAGTTCATTCGACTTTTCTTGTACCGAGTTTGTTTCTTTTAATTGAAGATTTTCAAAAGTTTTTCTTTTCATAATATGTACTAAAATACATTCGACATTGCTATTTCTTTGAAATTGGCAACAGTCTTATTCTTTTTCGCTATCGAGTCTTTCTTGTTCAGATTTCTCCGAAAGTCGTTTTTCTACAATAGGTTGTAATATTGTTTTCTTTGATTTGAATTTCTGAAAAGGAAATAATTCCATATCGCCAGACATTCTATCATTCTTATTTGGATGCTTATTTGTCCCAATCAAAACTTCTTTTCCAGAATCAAACAAAGCCTGCTCTTTTTCAGCATTCTCCATTATTTTTCTTTGGATAGTTCCTTCTTTCAATTGTTTCAAAAATCCTCCATTTGCTTCGATATCTTTAAACAATGCAAGTGCTCTTTCGGCAAGTTGCTTGGTTAGAGATTCGATATAATAACTTCCATCTGCAGGATTTCCAACTTTGTCCAGATAACT
>JBBSQV010000048.1:0-17343 GCA_038243675.1 Flavobacteriales bacterium | reverse complement strand
TTTTGTGCACAAACGCTCCTGAAGCATTTCCAGGACCTGAATTCATGTATTTATAACTACACCAAGCCGCAAAATCGACATTCCAATCATGCAGTTCGAGTTTAATGTTTCCAGCAGCGTGTGCAAGATCCCAACCTACATAAGCGCCAGTTTTGTGGGCTGCTTCTGTAATTGTTTTGATATCAAAAACTTGGCCTGTATAGTAATTCACACCACCGATCAAAATTAAGGCCAGCTCGTCACCTACCTCTTCTATTTTCTGGAGTACATCTTCAAGTCTAATGTTATGCTCTCCTTCGCGTCTGTGAATTTCTACAATGGCATCAGAAGATTTAAATCCGTGGAAACAAACCTGGCTTTGCAGCATATATTGATCACTAGGAAAAGCTTTCGATTCGCAAATGATCTTGTATCTCTTAGGCGTTGGCTTATAAAAAGAAACCATCAATAAATGCAAGTTTACAGTGAGAGTGTTCATTACCGTAATTTCTTCTGGCAATGCTCCCACAACTTTACTTAAGGGATTTGCAAATCGCTCGTGATAATCCCACCAAGGTTTGTCCGCAAAAAAGTGTCCTTCAACAGCAAGATTTGCCCAATCATTCATAACTTCATCAACGTACGCTTTTGTGCGCGTAGGCTGCAAGCCTAAAGAATTTCCAGTAAAATATATTACTTTTTCGCCTTTGACTCTTGGGAATATGAACTCACTTTGGTACTTGTACAATTTGTCCTCTTGATCGCATTGTTGTGCGAAAGATTTTGTATTTTTAAATTCCATACTATTTTTTTGATGTTTGTAAAAATAAGAAAAAATAAGAATGTACGTTTAATAAATACAGACAAACAACTAGGCCTTCTTTAAACTTCAAATGAATTTTACATGAAAAACTATATTAGTGTAGGTATAATCGCATTATCGATCCTAATTGCATCCTTTATGTTTTCCAATGCTTTTGCAAATCGAAATAAAAGTAGCAATACTATCAGTGTTACAGGATCAGGAAACCAGGATTTTACTTCTGATTTAATTGTATGGAGCGCGTCTTTTTCACAAAAAAGTATGGAGCTTAGGGACGCTAACGGAGCAATTGATCAAGACAGGCAGCAGATAAAAAAATACTATTATTGAAAAGTATTCCCGAAGATGAAATAGTTTTTTCGGCAGTAAATTTCAATAAAGATTATCGCTACACCTACAATTAAAATGGAGGCACCCAAGAGCAAATTTTTACTGGCTATAATCTAACGCAGAATATTACAGTTCAATCTAAAAATGTCGACAAAACTGAGAAAATTTCGCGAGAATCTAGTGATTTAATTAATTCAGGAATTGAGTTTTACTCAAATGCGCCTGAATATTATTATACAAAACTTGCAGAACTTAAAATCCAGATGATTGCTGAAGGAACGAAAGACGCAAAAGCAAGAGCTCAAAGTATTGCCGAAAACGCAGGTGCTTCACTTGGAAACTTAAAAAAATCAGATATGGGTGTTTTCCAAATTACGGGACAAAATTCGTCAGAAGATTTTACTTATGGCGGTTCATTCAATACAATTTCAAAAAACAAAACCGCAAATATTACCGTAAGATTAGTTTACGAGGTAGACTAACAATAAAACTGATTATAACAAAAAAATCCCGGATCACAAATAACTGCGAATCGGGATTTTTTTTATTCGAAAAATTTCAAATTAGATGATAAGCATTGCGTCACCGTAAGAGTAGAAATTATATTTTTCTTCGATAGCTATTTCGTAAGCTTTCTTCATCAAATCGTGTCCTATAAAGGCAGCTGCCATCATAAGTAGGGTTGATTTTGGCGTATGGAAGTTTGTAATCATACAGTTTGCGATACTAAAATCATAAGGAGGGAAGATAAATTTATTCGTCCAACCGTCAAATGTATTCAAAGTTCTTTGAGACGAAACAGCACTTTCTATTGCACGCATAGATGTTGTACCTACAGCGCAAATACGTTTCTTTTTAATTTTGGCGTCATTCACGATATCTACTGCTTCCTGAGTGATTTTTAACTCTTCAGAATCCATTTTATGTTTCGACAAATCTTCCACTTCAACTGGATTAAAAGTTCCTAATCCTACGTGAAGAGTAACTTCAGCAAATTTAATTCCCTTAATTTCCAGACGTTTTAGCAAATGTTTTGAAAAGTGCAAACCTGCTGTTGGAGCAGCTACTGCGCCTTCCTCTTTAGCATAAATAGTTTGGTATCTTTCAGCGTCTTCTTCTGTTACCTCGCGGTTAATATATTTTGGTATTGGTGTTTCTCCAAGTTCAGTCAGTTTACTTCTGAATTCTTCGTAAGATCCATCATATAAAAAACGCAGTGTACGTCCACGAGAAGTTGTATTATCTATAACCTCAGCAACAAGCGAATCGTCATCACCAAAGTAAAGTTTATTTCCAATACGAATTTTTCTCGCTGGATCTACAAGTACATCCCAAAGTCTCTGTTCAGTATTTAGTTCTCTCAATAAGAAAACTTCAATACGTGCACCCGTTTTTTCTTTATTCCCAAATAAACGAGCTGGAAAAACTTTTGTATTATTAAGCACCATGATATCTCCATCGTCAAAATAGTCGATGACATCTTTAAACATTTTGTGCTCGATAGTTTGTTTTTTGCGATCAATTACCATTAATCTTGCCTCGTCTCTGTGCTCTGAAGGAAACTCAGCTAATAATTCAGACGGTAAATCAAATTGAAAATGAGATAGTTTCATGTATATTTTTTAAGACTGCAAAGATACTATCGTCGACTAGGCAAAGTCAAGTGTTTTGCCATCTATTTATAATTATTAAATAAAACGCAGTTAACTCTAACATTTTTTATGTATAAACTCTACGAATCAACTTCTTGCGATACTATTCCTAGCATAAAAAGGTCATTCCAAAAGTTAGGATACGATTTCGCTACAACTTCTGATTCTGAGATGATTAGATTTATGCGTAAAACGAGCGGAGCAAATGCCATTGCCATTCTGTGATCTTGAAAAGTTTCAACAATAACATTTTCATTTAATGTCTCGGTCGAAGTTAATTCGAGAGAATTATTTGTGATACGTACTTCTGCGCCAAACTTTGTTAATTCAGATTGAAGAGCCAAAAGTCTATCGGTTTCTTTAATTTTCAAAGTATGCAAACCTGTCAATACGCAGTTTCTATTCTGTCCCAAGGCAGTCACAGCGATTGTCTGTGCAAGATCCGGAGTGTCAATTAAATCAAATTCTAAAACTGAATTTCCTCTGTATTGTGCCGTTTTTGTTAGTAGAATAAAATCATCTTCAAAATTCGTTTCTACACCAAAAGAGCGATAAATTTCGACCAATGCCATATCACCTTGACTACTGTTTTTTTTAAATGTTCTTAATTTTAGGCTTTCGCCGAAAGATGAAAGCGCCACGAAACTATAAAAGTACGAGGCAGACGACCAGTCACTTTCAATCGCGAAAACTGTTTTTTCAATTTTCTCTTTGGCCGAAATTTTAATGTACTGATCTTTCATAAAAACTTCAATTCCTACTGAAATTAATAGATCTATCGTCAACTGAAGATATGGTTTTGATGTAATACTGTCTTTCAACTCTATTTCGAGGCCTTGTGAAAGTTTTGCGGAAATCAGCATCAGCGAACTTATAAACTGACTACTAATTGATGCATCAATAGCAATTTTACTAGCAGAAAGTTTTCGTCCGACAATCTTAAGTGGTGGAAATCCATCATTATTGGTATATTGAATGTCTGCACCCATTTCGCGCAAAGCGTCTACTAATTTATTTATAGGACGTTGCTGCATTCTTTCTGATCCAGTCAAAATCACCGTCCGACCTTCTAAAATTGAAAAATAAGAAGTGAGAAATCGCATTGCCGTTCCCGCATGGTGAATATCAATTACATCCGCTTCTGACTCTAAAGCTTCAATTAAAACTTTCGAATCGTCCGAATTAGATGCGTTGGTTAATTCGATATTTGGAAACAACGCCTGTAGAATAAGCATTCTATTAGTTTCAGATTTACTGCCAATAATAGAAATCTCCGCATCACTTAGTCGATAGCATTGCTTTAAAAATAAGTTCATTAGAAGCTTATTTTAATTTTAAATTATTCTGATGTCTGTCGTGATCTCTACTGGTTTTGATGTCCAACTTTTTATCAAAAGCAGCTTGAAGATCAATTCCTGTCTGATTGGCAAGACATAAAACGACAAAAACTACATCCGCCAATTCTTCTCCCAAATCCTTATTTTTATCACTTTCTTTTTCTGATTGTTCTCCATATCTGCGTGCGATAATCCTTGCAACCTCGCCCACTTCTTCTGTCAGTTGAGCCATATTAGTGAGTTCATTAAAGTACCGAACTCCATGCTCTTTAATCCAAGTATCTACCGCCAACTGCGAATTCTGAATGTCCATAACTAGATTTTTCTGAAAACGATTTTCTCGTTTTGTTTATCTACAAAGGTCTGAAAGAAATATTTAACCACCTCGTAGTACTCTGGAGAAATTATAGAATGGTTGAGATCAAGACTCATAGAAACTTGAATTTTATTGTTACTCTCACCTATAGCATATTTAAAACTTCCCATTCCTTCTCCTGTCGCAATATTACTCATCTCAGGAAGCGTCTCTACCACATATCCGGTAGGAACATCAATAAGAATATTATATTTAGTTTGATTTGGATATGTAAAATCTATCGGATAGGTGCGCTCAGCTTGCTTGAAAGGATTTTCTCCTAGCGCCAAAAACAGTAGAGGACTTACATAAATTTTATTATTTATTACTTCCAGACTTTTATTATCTGTAAATTCATAACTTTCAATAATGGGTTGGGATAGATCCATTGCATTTTGGCGGACATATTTATCAACTTCAATATTGTTATTTCTACTTTCCAAATTATCTAAATAACTTTCTTCGTTCAAAAGTAGATAAGCGTCTCTATAATTAAGTGCTTCATGATTGGTTAGCTGCTTGCGAACGACTCCATTTATTTTGCCTGTAGGATCAATTGAAAATTGCATATTTATCACATTTCTTGCATGGACGGTAGGCATCAAGTCTACCTCCAGAGAAGTACCGTCTTTACGAATCATTCGTCCTATCCAATTAAGATCACGCATTGGTAAAATATTTGGTAAAGAATATTTTTCTGTAGCATCGAGCATTACCAATCCACTTGATAGATTTACACCAGCAATTACGTAATTGAAAGCTGAATGACTTGGATAAATTGCAATTCCATTTGATCTCGTACTTATTAAAATCGGGTTTGCGTCAAATCCAGCATATCTCAGCATTGCTGTGAGCATCAGATTTATTTCAGCTACATTACCTGTCCCTTTTTTGTAAGCTGTAGGAACACCATCAATACAATTGTATCCAACATAATCATTCCATTTTACCTTAGTTTTTACAAAAGACAATATTCTAGCTATTTTTTCTTCGCCCGTTTTAGCTCCTAACAGCGCAGCATTGAGATCATCTTCAAAGTAGCCTGTTTTATTTACTTCAACGCCAAAATCAGAATTATCATAAATAGTTTTTACCACCGATTCCCAGTCAGTAGAAAAATATTTTCGGAATTGCTGTGGATATTGTATTGACGCAAGCTCATGAGAAACCGACAATCTATAATTATCAATATTATTCACAAATGATTCGTCGCGCATCGCTGGCAAATTTTCAGCCACATATTTTGTGATATTATCTTTATATTGTACTTTCCCATTACTATTTAAAGACGAGGAATTGGTTTTCTTGAAATAGTGTGTTCCTCGGTTCATTGCTTTATAATCAAAATATTCCGGAACAAAAGTTCTAAATTCAGAATAAGCAACTGGGATATCATATTGGAATTTCCAGTCGCTAAAAACTGCAATTCTTGGTGATTCTATTACGTATTCGTATTCAAGAATGGAACCTACTTTCACATTTGGTAATGTAATTTTCTTGCGACCCCAATATTTGTTTACCTGCTCTGTAAATTCTCCATCAGATTTCATCTTGGTTTTCTCAATTTTTCCGTTTACCAAATTGTAAGTTACCACCTTATAAAATGATAACTTATCACGACCAGGAGTTGCTGTATAAAATTCTAACGATTGATTTGCCCAATGGTAGGCGTCGGTTTTATAGATTTTTATTTTCACTTTCACAGTTGTTGTTTTTAGAAACCCATTTACCTCATCATATCTGAATGTTACATCTCCAGTTTTAAATAAGATCGCAGCGGCAGCAGTCGTATCTAGCGCATATTGTTTTTCTTGCAATTCTTCAACTGTTACTTTACCCAATTCATATTTCTGCGCACTAGCAGAAACAACCGTTACCATAAGCACGATTAGGAATTGCATTTTTAAATTTTTCATCGTCTTTTTGGTTATTTCGTTAGTATAATTTTTGCATTATCATTGCGGGAAACATCATCCATAAACTGTCTGTAATTATCAAACTCCTCCTTTGCAAAAAGTCCGCGATTTGTAGATAGTGATCGTCTATAAAGAAAAGTAGTATCGTCTATTTTAATTATTTCAGACTTATAATTTCCAAATTTACTTGTCACCTCAACTGTAGGCGGCATAAATTCTACTGTATAATCAACAGGAATTTTTATTGTAGTTTCATCCTTATCGAAAAATCCTCGTTCTATTTCGAAAGACATTTTTCTACCACGAACTCGTCGAATATTCTGATGATGCATATTAAACGCATTCACAGGAAAAAGTAAAGAATTCCCAGAAAACTTCGCGTATCCTTCACCACTTATAGAAACATTTTCGATACTTCTAATTTCTTTTTTGTCATTATGAAATTTCGTGCTTATCAAATTTAAGTTTGAAATATTACTCCAGTAGTCTTTGTAAAACTCTTCAGTTTCCACAGCTATAAATTTTTCTAGTCGCACTTTTCTAGCATATTGCGACCCTCTTGATTCTATTTCTGATTTTCCAACAATAGAACCAGCGCTCGTAATTTCATAACTACTTTTACTTAATTGCGTATTATCTTTATCTAGATAATTTTGGGTGCGCACTATTTCGCCACCACTCGGCTTTATAACTAAGACATCTCGATCATCAGTAAATACTCCCTGATATCCAAATGCATCATCTTGACTAGTACATTCCAACCATATATAACGATTGTTATTAGGAATTGCAAGTATCATATGATTGCCCTGCATGGACACAAAATCTTTTTCAAAATTTCTTTTATCTGTAGATCCATACAATAAAGTATTATACGACTCCACTCCAACCTCTTTGAGTAATGCTCGAGTATAATTGCTCAACGCCTTACAGTCTCCATATCCTAACCGATCAACATCCTTGGCTAGCATTGGTTTCCAACCGCCGATTCCTACTTGAATGCTTACATATCTAGATTTTTGCTGAACATAATTGTATACGATTTTTGCCTTTTCGACAGGATCTTTTTCAGTGCCTACCAACTTTTTTATTGCTGCTATAGTCTCTGCAGGTAATTCTGTAGTTCCATCAAGTACTTTTTCTGAGTACCACTTTCCAAACTCTGCCCAAGTGCTTGCTTCTCCATCAACTCCTTCAAGATGAAATTTGGTGATACTCATCATCAACCTAGGAAAAACAGATAATTCTGACGGACTGTAGGATTCGTTTTTTATCGCCGCAGTATTTGTCAATGAGTAGGTCAGTTGCCCGGCACTATCTTGGATTTTTTGAAGATTAAAATTTTCGAAATTAAGTTCCATTTTCCGAAATCCAAGATCAGGAGGGTATGATATATTCACAATACTCTTTTCAACACTGGAAAAATAATTTGCGATAGGAAACCATTGAGGTATAAAAGCTGTTGTCGAAGTTTCGATCTCACTCATATAAACGACAGTAAAAGGATATGAAATTGGAGTATAATCTAAATAAATATACCTGCTATCAGAGAATAATGTACTTCCGCCAGAGGTTGTTACATCCTTAAAGTCCTTATGTCTAATCTTTTTTATTTCCTTATTACTGCCGTCCAGAATTATGGCTTCGATATTTCTAATACTCGTAGTTTTATTATAATGCTGGTGAGCATCAATCGCTTTTAGTCCCAATTCATTTAAAATTGTAACAATCCGCACCGTCTTGATATTCATTTTTCGTTGAGAAATGATAGTAATATCAATTTTTTGATTCCGAACAACTGAGTTTGCATTTGCCTTTAATGAATCAGAAATAATAGCAAAACTATAGTCATCTTTCTGTGCGGAAGTGATGTTGCTAAAAAGTAACACAAAAGCGATTACGAAAATTCTCATTGTACAAATTTGAGTAACAAGTGTACGAAATTTTTAGAAAATATTAACAAAAATAAATAAAATTTTTACACCATGTTTTTGAAAGATTCTGAGGCCTGTATCAAATTTTGCTTTTTTTGGGCGAGCCCTTTCGCCAAAACATTTTGCTATATATTGAAGTTCCTAATTTGGCTCAGGTCAGGTTATTCGTTCTCAATCTTTCGTGTAGATTTTGTTCCGCAAAGCCACAAGAAAGAATTTGCTTCGCCAGTTCGCAAAAGCTCAGGTCCACTGCTATCCTTCTCGCGAGAAAGGAAATTTAACGATTAAAAATTGAAAGATTGAAAAGATTTGGATATCACTTATTTAAAGAAATATGAAACAATGATGATTAGTATGCGAAGCGAAAACCTTACTTATTCTTGCTATCAATCAAGATCGTTACTGGACCATCATTAACAAGTGCTACTTTCATATCCGCACCAAATTGTCCACTTTGGATTTCTTTGCCCAATTCTTGAGAAAGTTTTTTTAAAAATAGTTCGTACAATGGTATTGAGGTTTCTGCTTTTGCGGCTTTAATATACGAAGGTCGATTGCCTTTTTTGGTAGCAGCGTGCAAAGTAAACTGACTTACAACGCAGATTTCTCCGTCAACATCTTTTACAGAAAGATTCATTACTTTGTTTTCATCATCAAAGATTCGCAAACCTATGATTTTCGAAACTAAATAAAGTAAATCGTCTTCGGTGTCTTCGGTTTCAATACCTAGAAGAATAAGTAAACCAGTATTAATTTCAGCAACATTTTCGCCTCCAATTTTTACAGATGCTTCAGATACTCTTTGAATAACTACTTTCATAAACTACGATTTTCTAGTTTCGTCGCTGCGGATTCTGTCTTCGTTATGTACGTCAGCGCGGTAATGTTCTTCATCACCTTCTAGTATTTGTAAGTAACTTTTGTAACGAGACCAAGCGATAGCATTATTATCAAGTGCTTCTTTAACCGCACAATGTGGCTCATCTTTATGCAGGCAATTGTTGAATTTACATTTGTCCTGAAGTTTAAAGAATTCGGGGAAATAGCCGCTTATTTCTTCTTTCTCCATATCCACGATTCCAAAACCGCGAATTCCAGGAGTATCAATAATAGAGGCACCAAATTTCAAATCGTACATTTCTGCGAATGTCGTTGTATGTTGCCCTTGCATATGCTGTTCAGAAATTGCTTTTGTTCGTAAATCCAGCCCAGGCTCAAGTGCATTGATAAGCGTTGATTTCCCCACTCCAGAATGTCCTGCAAACATCGAAACGTGACCAGTCATAACTTCTTTTAGACCGTCAAGACCTTTTTCAGCTTCGCTACTCACTCTTAAAGATTTATACCCGATCTCATTATAAATATGCTGAAGATATAATTGCTCTTCCAGCATTGCATCGTCATAAGTATCGATTTTTGCAAAAACTAGGATTGCTTCAACACCATACGCTTCGGCGGTAACGAGAAAACGATCTATAAAACTGGTAGTTGTAGGTGGATTATTGATAGTAACAAGTAGAAAAATGTAATCAATATTTGAAGCGATGATGTGCATTTGTTTCGAGAGATTCACAGATTTCCGAACGATATAGTTCTTTCTTTCATGAATATCTGTAATCGTACCCGTAACTTTATCTGAAGTTTCTTCAAGTTCATAATCTACATGATCGCCCACAGCAATTGGATTCGTACTCCTAATTCCTTTTATACGAAACTTGCCTTTGATGCGGCAATTAATAAAATCACCTTCAGATGTTTTTACAATATACCAGCTTCCTGTAGATTTATATACGATTCCTGTCATAGGGCAAATATACGATTTTTGAAACTAGATATCCTCCCGAAAAATTTGCGTCTTGCGGTAGGATATTATAGTTCAAATACTTTAAATAAATTAATAATTACTTCATCATCTTTCCTTGATGTGTAATACTTTCTTGGTGAATTGCTTTAAAGATTCTTTCCACAAATTCTTCTGTCAAACCCCTCGCTTCTCCCATTTCCAACATTTTCTTAAAAACTTCATTCCAACGTTGACTCTGTAAAATTGCTATATTTTCTTCTTTTTTAAGCGCGCCCATCTTTTCAGCAATCTTCATTCGACTACCTAAAAGATCAAATAATTTTCCGTCGATAAAATCAATATCTCTTCGGAGTTTCTGCATCTCCTCATTGTAACCATACGCGTCAGTCGTCAGTTTTCTGATTCGCAAATCTGTAAAAATCTCTTTCAACTTTGTAGGTGTGACTTGCTGCGCTGCATCACTCCAAGCATTTTGCGGATCAATATGAGTTTCGATCATCAATCCATTATAATTTAAGTCAAGCGCTTGTTGAGATACTTCCAAAATCATTTCGCGATTTCCAGTAATGTGAGATGGATCGCAGAAAATAGGAAGATTTGGATAGCGACTTTGCAACTCTATTGCAATTTGCCATTCGGGAATATTGCGATACATAGTTTTTTCGTAAGTCGAAAATCCTCGATGGATAGCTCCTAATTTAGTAATTCCGGCGTTATAAAGTCTTTCTATTGCACCAATCCACAAACTCAAATCAGGATTTACAGGATTTTTGATCAAAACAATCTTATCGCTGTCTTTTAGAGCATCGGCAATTTCTTGTACGGCAAAAGGATTTACGGTTGTTCGTGCTCCTATCCATAATATATCGATATCGTGTTCTATTGCAAGTTTTACATGCGCAGCATTTGCCACTTCGGTAGCTAGTTGCAAACCTGTTTCAGCCTTTGCTTTTTGCATCCATTTAAGTCCGATGGCACCGACACCTTCAAAACCGCCTGGCCTTGTGCGAGGTTTCCAAATTCCAGCTCGAAATACACTTACGTCAGAATCTTTAAGCTGTTGTGCAATGTGCATTATCTGATCTTCGGTCTCGGCGCTACAAGGTCCGGCAATAACCATTGGGTGTGTGAGCTCGAAAGCATCAACCCATCCTTTAAAATAAATACTAGTGTCCAAAATTATTTTTTTTCTTTATTCAAATTTAAGGTTCAAATTCTATTTATTTCTAAATAAGTGCTTAAATTTAAATTTCTACTTACTTTTGTTTCCAAAATCTGCAATATGTCTATTGAAGTCAATTCTATTTCAAAAAGTTACGGTTCACAAAAAGCACTTGATGCGGTATCTTTCACCATCAATAAAGGAGAAATTGTCGGCTTTCTTGGTCCAAACGGGGCTGGAAAATCAACTTTGATGAAGATTTTGACCACTTATATCAGCGCCGATAGCGGATCTGCCAAAGTCAATGGCTTTGATGTGGAAATACATCAAAAGTCTGTTCAGAAATCTGTGGGTTATCTTCCAGAGCATAATCCGCTATATTTGGATTTGTACGTTCGAGAATATTTAGAATTTAACGCTGGAGTTTATTCTGTTTCCAAAAGTCGAATTGAAGAAGTTATCGAATTGACCGGATTGACAAACGAAAGTCACAAGAAAATCGGACAATTATCTAAAGGTTACAGACAGCGTGTTGGTCTTGCCACCGCTTTACTTCACGATCCAGAAGTCTTGATTCTTGATGAGCCAACCACAGGACTGGATCCGAATCAATTATTAGAAATCCGCCGCGTAATTAAAAATGCTGGAAAAGATAAAACAGTTTTCTTGAGCACACACATTATGCAGGAAGTAGAAGCTATTTGTGACCGTGTCATAATTATCGATAAAGGAAAGATTGTTGCCGACAGAAAATTGGATAATCTTATTCAAGAAGAAACGCATATTATTATGATTGAATTCAACTCTAAGGTTGAAGAGACACTACTTTTTGAAATGCCAAATCTAATTTCTGCCATAAATACTCACGACTTTGTTTGGGATCTTACTTTTGCAACATCAGATGATATGCGCGCAACATTTTTTGATTTTGCCGCTGCAAATAATCTAAAAGCATTGCAGATTGTAAATAAACAGAAGAATCTCGAAACTATTTTTAGAGAGATTACGAAGTAGGTTTTGCTTAATGCTTAGTAATGTAATTGTCCTGATTTATCTTGACAGTAATTACCCGCGTTAAGACTGCCGAAATATAAGTGCAATTATGAATACTTAGTCGCCCACAAACATTAAATTAGTTGCGCGTTTTCAAGTGAATTTTATTCAATTCTAACTAAATTTAACAAAATTACGATTAATTCATCTTGATTAATTTAAGGAAAAGGATGATTTGGTAGCGAGTTCCAATCAATATCGAACCTGCCATCTGTTATTGTAATAAAATCAGCAGGATCGTCATATCGAACAAATTTTCCTGAAAAAGTTCCTGAAAAAATCCTATTAGCGAAGTCATATCTTGTAACATTCACTGAGCCAAGATTTTCACTTGAATCGTAATAAGCGTAATTACTAATTTTACTATCCCAGATCGTGAAAAAAATATAATTGTGAGGAGTGCTTTCCAATCCCTTAAAAAAATTACTTTGCTTCAAAATATAATCTCCTTGACCTATTGTAAATAAATTTTCCAAATGGATTATCATCTTAAATCCTACAGAACTAGCGCCATCTTTAATTTCGAGCTCATCATATCTATGCTCATCATCATTTCCAGAAAATAAATCCTTTGGGAGCCGTACCAACACTCCCGCCAGTGGGATCTCTCGGTATATAAACCTTGTTTTTTATCGTTACTCCAAAAGTGTTTGCACCAATTTGCGTTTCAGGAGGTAATTTAAAATTTTTGTTATTGATATCATCTTTTGTACAGGATAGTAAGAATACAAAAAGTATTGAGATAAATGCTTTCATAAGATGTGATTCAAATATTAATAATACTGCACATGCCATTATATTATATCCAATATATAGGTCTTTCACCTGACACGAACATACGACGCAAGAATCTACATAATAATTAACTTCCCAATATAGGGCTGCTCAACTTCTACAATTGTGGGATGTCCGTAACAAAAAACGTTTCCAGTACTGAGAATCTTTCCTGTTAGCGAATTTGCGACTTTTAAATGTAAATCATTTGAACCTCGGTGATAAAGCATAATATTTTGAGCAGTGAGATTTTCGGCTCTCAAAATTCCGTTGCCTTCGTAGAAATAAACATAAAAATTATTGCAAGATCCACTAATAAAAAATCCAGAAATATTATTCGTAGTCAGTGACAAATTCTCTGAAACCACGTCCAAAATAAAATCGCCCGTACCTGCACCATCTTGCAAATCTGTTGAATATAAATGTAAATCGGAGAATACCAAAACTCCATTAGAACTGATGCTTTTCTCTGTTTTTGAATGGATTTCGGTAAGATTTGGCGAAGTAATGTGAACAGTTGTTAGTCCGTACTTTCTGGTAAAATTACAAGTATTTTTATCACTAATTGTAAGCACACCTTCAATAATTCGAACCTCAATATCAGAAATTAAATTTTCTGGCGCATCAATGGTAACCGCAAAATCAGTTCCTTGCGTAAGTACCGCAGCGATTCCGTGGTTTATGACGACTTTTGAAAAAGGTGTTACTTCAACCTCTTTGCTAGTAAGTTTTCCTGCGTTTTTGAAACAGTCTGATGGTTTCTCGCAAGACGCAAAAAACGAAATCAGTATAAAAAATAGATAAGTTGCTCTCATAATTATAATCTTACGCCGACAGAAAACTCTACAGCTTCGGCAAGAAAGCCGTGTGTTTTTACGCCTACTCCCGCGAAGATTTTGGGAGTTATATAATATTTCATTCCTACACGATCATAAACATCTCCATCAGTTTTGAGTTGATTGTAGACATAATAACCAACCTGCGTTTCGATTGATATTCGATTTATAAAAAGTTCGTGCCCTATAAAAACGCCTACTCTCTTATAATCCAAATCTGTAGAAATCTCATCCTCTGGATATGCAATAGATTTGAACTTAATAATTTCTTTTTGAGACAATGTTAGAAAGATGTCTGTTCCAAATTGCACTGCGCTTTTGCGATTTAGTCGTTTATCAGCATAGGTTGAAATGTGGTAAAATGGCTTTTGACCGCTGTTAATGACGTAACCCTCATTTACTCCAGAGCGGAGAATAATATTGTATTTAATTGGTTCAGAATACTCCAATTTTAGAGAATCTAGTTGAGGTAGAAATTCGTGTTTTTGACCAAAATCATAGGTTACTCCAACATCAATATTATATGTATTTACACCTGAATTTGGAGATTTTATTTTGCCATTGGAAAAATGTGTAAACAAGAAACCAGCACGTACTCCGAAACCTTGAAAAATATTTTGTTTGCTGTACCCAACACCAAAATTGGTATTCTCCATAAATCGAGTCCCAAAAGCATTATTTTTATAATTGGTGTTATTATCGTGCTTGCGAGTTGTCATAGCAAGACCTTGCGAAATTTTAAGCTGTAAGTTACGATTCAGAAAATAGAAATTATACTGCAGTCCGACGGCGTAATTCTTTCCTAAATATTCATTACGGAAATCTTGTCGCAGGAAATAACCACCATATTCGGGATAGTTGTAAATAGAATGCCAATCTGCAGAGCCATCAGTTTTTCGTAAAACTGATATAATTGTTCCAGTTGGATGATCGGTTATCAGATGGTGCATATCTGGAGAGTGAAGCATAATATTTCCTCGAAAACCATTGACCTCAGCAATATATGAATGCTCAGAAAATTGTGCAATCGCAGTTGTCGTGATTATGAAAAAAAGAAAATTAATGGACAGCTTCATATTTTAAAAAACGCAAATATATTGTTTCTAATGATAATTATCTTGTTTTGAGTGGCGAATTGACAATGTTGTTTTTATTAAAATATAATTTCAGTCCCACTTCCATCTTTGGACATTTTGCTGTTTTAAATACTACAACTATAAAGGCTCACGAACTTTTATTTTGTCTTAGATGTCATAGAATCCTAGTTTAATTAATGGTGATTTTGCGAGAGGGATAGCAGTGGACCCGAGCTTTTGCAAACTGGTGATGCAAATCCTTTGTTGTGGCCTTGCGAAGCAAAACTACAACTAAGATTGGGAACGTATATCCTGTCTTGAGCCATTAACAAACTATATTTTATTACAAGT
This sequence comes from Flavobacteriales bacterium, assembly GCA_038243675.1. Taxonomy (GTDB): domain Bacteria; phylum Bacteroidota; class Bacteroidia; order Flavobacteriales; family Flavobacteriaceae; genus Flavobacterium. The sequence continues at coordinate 1,961 of JBBSQV010000048.1, read as the reverse complement.
GAGGAGATTGCCGCGTAGTTCGCAGTGCCAATTCTAGAGAATGGTCTCGCCCAAAGAAAAAAAAGGTTAAGTACACTCCCACCTATTTAAACTATAGCGCAAAAAAAATCCCACTCCATTACAGAGCGGGATTTCATTTAATCTAATTAAGAAATGCTAAATTATTTTTTAACAATTTTAGTCGTTCCTGTACCAGCATCAGAAGTTACATTTAGGAAGTAAACTCCTGCAGTAAGGTCTGAAATATTAATTTGAGCTTCTGAAACTGCATTCATAGAAACAGTTTTTACAGTACGACCATTCATATCTGTAATAGATGCAGAGTTGATAGCTGCATTATTGCTAGAAGTAATGTTCAATACAGATGTTGCAGGGTTTGGATATACTGCGAAGTTTGATTTAAAGAAGTTTTCGGTAGAAAGAGATGATGTAGTTACCTTAAAATCATCAACTGCAAATCCAAATTGATCAGGAGAAACACAATTTATTGAGATGTAAACTTCTTGTCCGTCAAATGATGTTGGTACTGTGTAAGTGTATTCAACCCAAGTTGCATTTGATGGAGTTGTAACAACTCCAGTTGACAACAAAGTAACTCCTGTAGTCGTAGCACCAGATGAAATACCTACTTTAAATTTTTCTAATCCGTAGTCTGCATCACAAGATTTCGCCCAAAAAGATACAACGTTACCAGATGCACCTAAAGTAATTGGTGGAGAAATTAACCAGTCATTGTTAGATCCTGAACTTGCGGCAAAAGAAACCATGTGTTTATCACCTGTTCTCGCAGTCCAATCACTAGATTCCGTTGGCTCTAATGGAGCAGTAGTAGCAGTAGCATTAAATACGATAAAAGACTTTGCAACACCTGTATTAGGAAATGTTACTCCATTAAATCCATAAACAGTTTTTGCATCAACATCAATTAGTGTCCAGTCACCGACATTGGCAATAGCAAAGTTTTCATAAGCTTCAAAAGAATCCTGAAAAAGTACAGTTTGAGCATTCGCTGTAAGTAATGATCCTAAGAAAAGACCAACGCATAGTAAAGTTTTTTTCATAATAATAGTTTTAGTTTAATACTGAACTTCAAATATATCAATTAGAACTGAATATTAAAAACTCTAACAGTAAATTATCATCGTCAAACACCATAAAAAAAACTAAAAAACCAGCTTTAATACTTTTAGCTTATCTATCTTTGCCGCACACAAATCGAGAGGAAAAATTTGAACTGATTGCAACCTCTGATGCTCATAATGAGTTTCGTAAAAAATGCTAAAGCAGAAATCCCTCCTTTAGTATTCCTGCAATTTAGTATTCTTCTCGATTTTAATTTATTAAAAAATACTAGTATTATGGCTTATTTATTCACGTCAGAATCTGTTAGCGAAGGACATCCTGATAAAATTGCAGATCAAATCTCAGACGCATTAATCGATAATTTTTTAGCTTTTGATCCTAATTCAAAAGTAGCTTGCGAAACTCTTGTTACAACTGGCCAAGTAATTCTTGCCGGTGAAGTAAAATCCAAAACATATCTTGACGTTCAATCTATTGCCCGCAAAGTAATCAGAAAAATTGGTTACACAAAAAGCGAATATATGTTTGACGCGAACTCTTGCGGAATCCTTTCGGCAATTCACGAACAATCACAAGACATTAATCAAGGTGTAGACAGAACGACTCCAGAAGAGCAAGGTGCCGGAGATCAAGGAATGATGTTCGGGTACGCTACTGACGAAACTGCTAGCTATATGCCATTGGCACTTGACTTATCTCACAAATTACTTCAAGAATTAGCTGAAATCCGAAGAGAAAATTCTGAAATTACTTATTTGCGTCCAGATGCAAAATCTCAAGTAACATTGGAGTATGAAGACAATAATCATCCAAATTGTATCAAAGCAATTGTGATTTCGACCCAACACGATGATTTTGACGAAGAAACGGCAATGTTG
>JBBSQV010000047.1:0-17579 GCA_038243675.1 Flavobacteriales bacterium | reverse complement strand
TGTATATCTTTGCCCCGAATTAATAATTAACCTTTTATAAATAATTAAGATGAAAAAAGTATTTTTAAGCTTCGCAGTAGTTGCAATGATGGCAGTAGTATCTTGTAAAGATGCAAATTCTGAAACTCCAGCTGAAGAAGCAAACATTGAAATGACTGAAGCTAACGCTGACGCTACTATCGATAATGTTGAAGCAGAAGCTGACATGATGGTTGATAGCACTAAAGCTGTTGAAGACATGAAAGTTGAGCAAGCTAAAGACGCTGCTAGACAATAATCTAAGCTTCTTAGAAAAGGAAAAGCCTCGCATTGCGAGGCTTTTTTCATTTATAAAACTGCTTGAGTGCAAAACTTAACTTTCCGTATTTATTCGAAATCAATTTCGGGAAAAATAAAATCTTGCTCTGTAAAATCGATTGTCTCCGCTTCTCCTCCGTATTTTAGAATTTCATTTATCCCTTTTTGAAGCATCAATTCGGTTGAATATTTTCGACTTGTAGCTACAACAATATCGTCAATTAATATTTTGAAAAAGAATTTACCAGCAGCAGCTTTAAATTTATGAAACGCGCATTCATTAGAAGCAGATTTAATAATTGCAATCGCTTTCTCACATTCCTCTTTATTGTCGTATGGAATACTGGTATAGATAATCTTCCCCTTTCTAGAGTTGAAAACAAATTTATATTGTCCCGTAAAACGTGTTGTGATCGAAAAAGTTCCCATTATTAAGGTTGATGCTGCTAGATTATTGTGATGATTTATTAGTATAGTAATTGTGAAAATATAGTGGTCTTATCTTCGAAGACGAAGATGTTCAATATCACGCAAGATAAGAATATCGAATGTATTCAACTTCTCATATTTTCTTTTTGGGCGATCCCAACGCTAGAACTTTTTCGCAAAGGTCGAACATTTTATGTGGCGGTGGTCAGGCTATTCACTCCCAATCTTTATCGTAGCTCTTGCTCCGCAACGCCACAACAAAGGATTTTCACTTCCATCCTTCTCGCAAAATCTCCGCTATTTAAGATATTAATTAAATCTACAAGAATAAAAACATTCAAAGTTCTGCAGAATTATAAAATTTCCCTCTAGTTTTTAAGCACTGTAGAATGCAAAGTAGCAAAAGTAATTTCTAACAAACAGAGAAATCCTTTCATACTATTGCTAAGCAGTCTAGAACTTTTTTGACATAAAAAAAGCTCCAAACATAAGTTTGAAGCTTTCTTGTACTCAGAGCGGGACTTGAACCCGCACGAACATTGCTGTTCACTGGATTTTAAGTCCAGCGTGTCTACCAATTTCACCATCCGAGCATTAATCTTGATGGAGCGAAAAACGGGATTCGAACCCGCGACCTCGACCTTGGCAAGGTCGCGCTCTACCAACTGAGCTATTTTCGCAATTTATTTAAAAGAACTGCCAGTATTACTACTTGCGGTGGCAAATTTATGCACATTAATTGGATATTACAACACAAAACATAAAAAATGTAAAAGTATTTTTTAAAGCTTTGATTTGCTACAATTTAGTAATTCTCAAATAATTATTTAACCAACATTCTCTTAATCTCATTCAGCTTCATCAACGCTTCTACGGGCGTAAGTGTATTAATATCAAGACCAAGAATTTCCTCTTTAATACTTTCTAACAAAGGATCGTCAAGATTAAAGATGCTTAGCTGCATCTCATCTTTCGCGGTCACCACTCCCGTCAGCGCGCCATCTGAATGATCTTTTTCTAATCGCTTCAATAATTTCTGTGCTCTCAAAATTACGGTCTGCGGCATTCCCGCCATCTTCGCAACGTGAATTCCAAAGCTATGAGCACTTCCCCCTTCGACAAGTTTTCTCAAAAAGAGAACATTGTCTTTTAGTTCTTTTACCGAAACATTAAAGTTTTTGATTCTCGGCAAAATCTCTTGCATCTCATTTAACTCGTGGTAATGGGTTGCAAAAAGTGTCTTTGCTCGTGACGGATGTTCGTGCAGATATTCAGCAATTGCCCAAGCAATCGATATTCCGTCATATGTTGAGGTTCCGCGACCAATCTCATCAAGTAGAATTAAACTTCTTTCAGAAACGTTATTCAAGATTGAAGCCGTTTCGTTCATCTCCACCATAAAAGTAGATTCGCCCATTGAGATATTGTCGGAAGCCCCTACTCTAGTAAAGATTTTATCCACAACGCCCATATTCAATTTTTTGGCTGGGACAAAACTTCCCATCTGTGCCATCAAAACAATTAAAGCAGTTTGTCTTAATATTGCAGATTTTCCAGACATATTGGGCCCCGTAATCATAATCAATTGCTGGGTTTCTCTGTCAAGGTAAAGGTCGTTAGCAATATATGGAGTGCCTATCGGCAACTGCTTTTCGATTACGGGATGGCGACCACCTTCTATTTTTAGTTCAAAACTATCATCAAGTTCTGGACGCGTGTATTTGTTTTCCTTTGCTAATTGTGCAAATGCTGTCAAGCAGTCCAATTGAGCAATAAGTGCCGCGTTCATCTGAACTGGTTTGATATAATCACTAATCCAACCAACAAGCTGATCAAAAAGTTCGGCTTCTATTTTCTGAATCTTTTCTTCTGCACCCAGAATTTTTGATTCGTATTCTTTTAATTCTTCGGTAATGTAACGCTCGGCATTAACCAAAGTTTGTTTTCTGATCCAGTTTTCTGGAACCTTGTCTTTATGTGAATTTCGAACTTCGATATAATATCCGAAGACATTATTAAACGAAATTTTAAGAGATGTAATTCCCGTGGCTGCAGATTCTCTTGCTTCAATTCTATCTAAAAATTCTTTTCCAGAAGTTGATATAGCACGAAGATCATCTAATTCTGCACTGACACCTTTTGCAATAGCGTTTCCTTTTGCTAATGCCACCGGCGCTTCGGCGTTAAGGACATTACCAATTTTCTCACGAAGCAATTCGCAATCGTGCAAACTATCACCAATCATCCTGACCGCTTCCTGAGTAGAATTTAGCGCAAGCTTTTTAATCGGGATTATAGCATCGAGTGAATTTTTGAGAAACATAACTTCCCTCGGACTCACTTTTGCGGCAGCAATCTTAGAAATCAATCTTTCCAAATCAGAAATTTGCTTTATCTGCGCTTGCACCTTGGTCATTATGGGTGAATTCTGCATCATATAATCAACAACATCGTGGCGGTTGCTGATTTTCTGTGCATCTTTCAAAGGCAATGCGAGCCATCTCTTTAAAAGTCGACCGCCCATTGGCGAAATCGTTCTATCGATAATGTCTAATAAAGTCACAGCATTCGGATTATAGCTATGATAAAGTTCTAAGTTTCGAATTGTAAATCTATCCATCCAAACATATTGATCTTCGGCAATACGATGAATATTGGTTATGTGATTTCGTTTATTATGTTGTGTCTCGGATAGATAAAATAATATTGCTCCTGAGCAAATAATTCCTTCCTGTAAATCGTCTATTCCGAAACCTTTAAGAGAAATAGTTCCGAAGTGATTGGTCAAAGTTTCAAAAGCATATTCACTATTAAACACCCATTCATCTATAATAAAAGTATGATGATCAGAGCCGAATGCATCTTTGAAATCATTTTTGTTTGCCTTGCTGATCAGAATTTCGCTTGGATCAAAATTCTGCAAAAGCTTATCAATATATTCTTCATTTCCTTGAGCAGTTAGGAATTCTCCTGTTGAAACATCCAAAAATGCTATTCCCAAACTCTTTGCTCCAAAGTGAATCGCCGCAAGAAAGTTATTAGATTTTGATTGCAAAACCTCATCATTCATAGAAACTCCAGGCGTTACCAATTCTGTAACTCCACGCTTTACAATTGTCTTAGTAAGTTTTGGATCCTCAAGCTGATCGCAAATAGCAACTCTCAAACCAGCTTTCACTAATTTGGGTAAATAGGTATTGATGGAATGATGCGGAAATCCTGCGAGCGCCGTTTCATTATCAGATCCCGCCCCCCTTTTGGTTAATACAATTCCTAAAATTTTTGAAGCTCTAATAGCATCTTCACCAAAGGTTTCATAGAAATCTCCAACGCGAAAAAGAAGGCAAGCATCTGGATACTTTCTCTTTATCTCATTGTATTGTTTCATTAAAGGTGTCTCTTTTGGAATAGTAGTTTTAGCTGCCAATGTGCAATGTTTTTAAAGAATAATTAGAATAGCGAATTTACTACAATATAAATGGACAACACATTAAGAGCTGTCTAAATCTATATTTTAAGATTTTTTTTTGTTACTGCAAAACATTTTTTATTAGATTTGCTAGAATAAAATAAATTCTTTACGATGAAAAAAATATTTATGTTGGCTTTAGTTGGAGTTTTAGGTGTAACTACTGCTAATGCACAAACTGCAAAAAAAGCAAAAGCTACTGCAAAAGTAGAGACTACTCAGGTTCAAGGTGCTCAGATTAGTTTTAAATCTGAAACTATCGATTATGGAACAATTGAGAGAAACTCTGATGGCAAACGTGATTTCGTTTTCACAAATACTGGAAACACGCCACTTATCATTACATCTGCACAAGGATCTTGTGGTTGTACAGTTCCTACTTACCCAAAAGAGCCTATAGCTCCGGGAGCAAAAGGAACTATTAGTGTAAAATATGCTACTGACCGTGTAGGTGCATTTTCTAAAACTGTAACGCTTACAACTAATGCTGCTACTCCAAGTACAACATTAACAATAAAAGGAAATGTCTTGCCTGAACCAGCAACAGCTGCTACAAAAAGCTAAATTCTATTTTTAAAATAAAAAAATAAAAGCTTCTTGAATTTTTCAGGAGGCTTTTTTTGTATTGTATAAACATGAGAAAATTAGAGAATAGCGAATTAGATCGCAAAACAGTTGAAGATTTTAAGAAGGCTCAAAAAACTCCTATTACTATAATTTTGGATGATATCCGAAGTCTTAATAATATCGGCTCAGTATTTAGAACTGCTGATGCATTTCTTATCGATAAAATATTTTTATGCGGAATTACGGCTGTTCCACCAAATAAAGAAATTCACAAGACTGCTCTTGGTGCCACCGAAACTGTCGAATGGCACTATTGCGAATCGGTTCTCGACGCTATACAATTAGCAAGAAATGACGGTGCTATAATTGCCGCAATTGAGCAAGTGGAAGGCTCAAAGAGTTTAGAAAGTTTTGAAGTTGCAATAGGTAAAAAATATGCAGTAATTTTCGGAAATGAAGTTTTTGGCGTATCGCAAACAGCTGTAGAGAACAGCAACTTTTGTATCGAAATTCCGCAACTCGGTACCAAGCATTCACTTAATATTTCGGTAAGCGTGGGAATTGTTATCTGGGATTTATTTGCTAAAATTAGAAGTTTGTAGCTGAAAGTTTCTCAGTAATTTGCTGTACAATAGAAAGATAATCGCTTTGCTTATTTACAAAATCCAGTTCAGAAGTATCAATGATTAGCACATTTATATCGCGTTGATTTTTGATGTATTCTAAATACCCTTTATTGATTTTTTCGAGGTATTCAGCTTCGATATGCTGCTCATAGTCACGACCGCGTTTCTTTATATTAGAAAGCAATCTCGCTGTACTTTGATATAAATAAATATACAAATCTGGCTTTGGAATTTGTCGGTACATAATATCAAACAAGCTATTGTATAGTCTAAATTCTTCTTCGACAAGTGTGATTTTTGAGAATATCAGCGATTTAATAACGTGGTAATCTGCAACAATAAAATCTTTGAAAAGGTCAAATTGCTCTAAATCATCAGTAATTTGTTGGTATCTATCGGCAAGAAAAGACATTTCAAGAGGAAAAGCATATCGATTTCGGTCTTCGTAAAATTTTGGAAGAAAAGGATTGTCAGCAAATCGTTCTAAAATTGTTTTCGCATTAAAATCGTCGGCAATCTTTTTGGCCAAAGTTGTTTTTCCAGCACCGATATTGCCTTCGATAGCGATATAATTACAGTTCTTAAATTGATATTTAACAATAGGATTTTCTAAAGTTCCAAAAACCACGCAGGCAGAATTATCGGAAGTAGTTTCTAAAAGGACTTCCTTAGATTTATGAAGAACGGGATGTTTCCACTCAAACTTCAAATCACATAGTGGAAGAAGCACAAATTTGCGATTCTGCATTTGTTTATGAGGAATTTGAAGGTTGTCTATTTCGATAATGTCTTCGTTAAAAGCGATTATGTCGATGTCAATATTTCGAGCTTGATACCCTTGTTCATCAGATCGTTTTCGACCCAAGTCTTTTTCGAGTTTCAGTACAGATTTTAAAAGTTCAGCAGCAGATAGACAAGTGTGAATTAAAATAGCGCAGTTGAGAAAAGCGTCACTACTAAAACCCCAAGCCTCTGACTCGTATAATTTCGAAACATCGGTTACAGTTGCAACTTGATTATTAATCGCTTCGATGCAAGAAATAATTGTTTGCTCTCGATTTCCAAGATTACTACCCAATGATAAAACTGCCCGATTTTGATAAAATTTCATATAAATTTCTACTTAAAAAATCTATTCGCAATCGAGAAATTACTCTTTAGCATCTATCTTTACGAACCACAAATTAACTAAAACAATTTTATAATAGACCTATATTAGTTGCGCTCGTTATTATTTATTTAATTTGTATACGACTGTAACAATTTACTTTATTATCGTCTTATAAATAAAAAAAACTATGAGATTTTTAGGAAACGTCCTCGCCACATTAGTTGGCTTATTCATATTTTGTATGATATTTTTCTTTGGCATAATCTTAATTGGCGTCATTGCAAGCGGTGGCAGCGATAAAGTATCTGTTGCTAGTAATTCGGTAATCGTTCTTGATCTTTCTGAGGTAAATCGTGATTATGGAGGAAAAGCAAAATATATTGATTTTGATTATTACGAAGTAAACAACGATGGTCTATCAGATGTAATTGCTGCTATTGAGTATGCAAAAACTGACAAAAGCATCAAAGGCATTTCAATCATCAATAGCAGTTCAAATTTGGGAGCTGCACAAACAAACTGGCTGCGCTCTGCTCTTGCAGACTTTAAAACGTCTAAGAAATTTGTGTACGCTTATGGCGACGAAATCACTCAAGGTGAATATTACCTTAATAGTATTGCGGATTCTATATATATAAATCCTGTGGGAGCACTAGATTTCAAAGGTCTTTCGGCGGAACTTATGTTCTTCAAGGATCTGCAAGAGAAGTCTGGAATCAAAATGGAAGTTATCAGACACGGAAAATATAAAAGTGCTGTAGAACCATTTCTGCAAAATGAAATGAGTGATGCCAATAGAGAGCAAGTCACCACATTGCTTCAGACAAGTTGGGACGTAATTCTGGCTGAAGTTTCTAAAAGCAGAAATATCTCAAAAGAAAAACTGAATGCTATTGCAGATGGATTGTTGGCTAGAACGCCGGAAATGGCAAAAGCAGAACACTTAGTAGATGTTGTTGCTTATGAAGATGTTTATCACAATCAAATAAAAAAGATGCTTGATGTTGACAGCAAAAAAGACTACAAGACGATTTCAATTCTAGATTATGCTAAGAATGTTGCAACAACTACTAAAGCCTCATCAAGTAATAAAATTGCAGTAATCTATGCTCAAGGACAAATCATGGGGGGCGAAGGCGATGTCTCCTATATTGGCGAAGGCTCAATGCGTCGTGCCATAAAATCGGCTCGCGAAGATGATAAAGTGAAAGCAATAGTATTAAGAGTAGATTCTCCAGGTGGGAGCGCTCTAACATCCGACTTAATCTGGAGAGAAATTGAATTAACAAAAGGATTAAAACCAGTCATAGTTTCAATGGGGAATGTCGCAGCTTCAGGAGGATATTATATTTCTTGCAATGCCGATATGATTTTTGCCGAACCCAATACCATAACGGGATCTATTGGTGTCTTTGGAGTGCTTCCGAATTTTACAGAACTTTCTAAAAGAATTGGAATCCACACTCAACAAATTCAAACTAATAAGAACGCGGCTGATTATTCACCATTTGTACCACTTGACGATAAGATGAGAGCTGTAACACAAAGCGATGTAGAACGTATTTACAGCATCTTTGTCAACAGAGTTGCAGAAGGAAGAAATATGACTTTTGAGCAAGTAGACAATATTGGTCAAGGAAGAGTATGGACTGGTGCTGACGCGTTAGGAATTGGACTTGTTGATAAGCTAGGAAATCTGGATGATGCTGTGGCTCAAGCGGCGAAAATGGCAGAAGTAGAAAATTACAGCACAAGAAGTTATCCTGAGTACGAAAAAAGCTTTAAAGATCTTTTCGCAAGCTTGATGCCTCCTTTTATCTCATCAAAAGCAATTCTTGAAAAAGAAATTGGAGCAGAGAACTACCAACTTCTTCAAGATATTAAAAACTCAGCTAACCAAACAGGGGTACAGTTGTTGCTACCTTTTCAGCTTAGAGTAAAATAATCTTTTTTAAACCGACTAAAATATGAAGATTTTAAAAATAACCGGTCTAGTAATCTTAGTGCTTATCATCGTATTATTTGCTGCACCGTTTTTATTTCAAGATGCCATAAAAGCCAAAATCGCCCAGACTATTAATAAAAATGTTGATGCGACAGTATCTTTTAAGGATGTTGATCTGAGCTTTATCAAAAGTTTTCCACATGCAAATGTCTCAATTGATCATTTAGTTATCATCAATAAAGCACCATTTGCAGGCGATACATTGGTTTCGTTTGGTTCACTAGATTTAAAAATGTCTATTAAAGAACTTTTTAAAAGTGATAACGAACCGATGAATATTGATTCTTTTACCTCTGAAAACGGTCAAGTAAATATCATTTTCAATAAAGATGGAGTTGGGAATTTTGATATTGCTCTAAAAGACGATAATGAGAAAGACAATAGCAGTAGCGATCCATTGGCATTAAAGCTTAAAACGTACAAAATTTCGAATCTTAAGTTTGTATATATTGATCAAGGGTCTAATTTAAAAATGGTTATCGATAGCTTAAACCACTCTGGAAGTGGGGACTTTGCTGCATCCAAATTAGATTTGGTTACAACGTCAGAGGCTTCTTTGTCGCTGGATATGGATGGCACAAATTATATGCGTCAGATTCCGTTAAAGCTTGATGCTACACTTGGCATCGATTTGGAAAATAGTAAATATACCTTCAAAGAAAATAAAGCGATTATCAATCAGCTTCCATTAGAATTCAATGGATTTATCCAGATGGTTGAATCAGGACAGCAGTATGATCTTTCTTTTAAAACTCCAAGTTCGTCATTTACGAATTTCCTTGCATTAGTTCCTGCTAAGTATTCTGGAAGTCTTGCCAATATTAAAACGACTGGAGATTTCTCCTTGTCAGGTTTTGCAAAAGGATTGTATTCAGATAAAACAGTTCCGGCATTTAATGTGAAAATTGCTTCGAACAATGCTTCTTTCCAATATCCTGACTTACCGAAATCTGTTCAGAACATCGTTATAGATGCGAAAATCATTAACGAAAGTGGAATTTTAAATGATACATATGTAGATCTAGACAAACTTACTTTTGCGATTGAGCAAGATGTTTTTAGCGCTAAAGCGAAAATTAGAAACATTGTCGAGAATCCTATTGTAGATGCCGATTTGAAAGGAACGATTAATCTTGGAAATCTCTCAAGTGCCTATCCAATAAAATTAGACAAACCATTGCAAGGGATTTTAAAAGCAGATCTTACTACTAAGTTTGATATGCAATCTGTGGAAGACAACAAATACGAGAAAATTGATAATGCTGGAACCATGAGCTTGTCAAACTTTAAATATGTTGATGATAAAGGTTCGGCGTTGAACATTGCTACTGCAGCGATATCTTTCAATACTGATCACGTAAACCTTTCTCAATTTGACGCTACAACTGGCAAAAGTGATATTAGTGCAAAAGGTCGATTGGATAATTTCTACGGATTCTTATTCAGAAAACAAGAGCTTAAAGGAAACTTCAGTATGGATTCAAATCAATTATCTCTTGCAGATTTTATGACTGCCGAAGATCCTAATGCGAAAACAACGGCTAAAACTTCGGAAGCGCTCAAAATCCCTTCTTTCTTAAATGTTACTCTTTCCGCGAAAGCGAATACTGTACTTTATGACAATCTAGTGCTGAAAAATGTGGCTGGAAAAGTCATCATAAAAGATGAGAAAGCCACTCTTGAAGATGTGACCACCAATATTTTTGGTGGATTGATTGCGGTTTCTGGAAATGTTTCGACAAAAGAAAAAGTTCCAACTTTTAATATGACCTTAGGCTTGAAAAATGTTGATATTGCCCAAACGTTTACTCAGCTTGAAATGCTTAAAAACATCGCGCCAATTGCTGGAATAATCAACGGACAACTAAACTCAACAATTCACGTAGGTGGAAATCTTGATGCCAAAGAGATGACTCCAAATCTAGCTTCGATTACCGGAGATTTGATGGGCCAATTGCTATCGACAACCGTAAACGCTCAAAGTAGCACATTGTTGACGGCGCTTGACAACAATCTGAATTTCATTGATTTGAGCAAAATCAATTTGAATAACTTGAGCACTTATTTAACTTTCGAAAATGGAAAAGTAAACTTGAAACCTTTTGATATCAAATACCAAGATATTAAATTGACAGTTGGCGGACAACACGGATTTGATCAGTCAATTAATTATAAATTAAATTTTGATGTGCCTGCAAAGTATTTAGGAACCGAAGCGAACAAATTACTGGCAAGTCTGACTCCTGCCGATGCTGCGAAAATCAAAAACATTCCTATTAACGCGATGTTGACTGGGAATTTTAAAAATCCTAAGATTCACACCGACACCAAAGAAGCTGTTACGAGTCTTGCGACGCAACTTGTACAAATGCAAAAAGACAAATTGGTTACTCAAGGTACAAACGCACTTAGTGGTTTGCTGAATGGTCTAGGAAATAATCCTAACACGCCAAAGGACACGACGAAAACTACTACTGCGCCAACAACACAGCCTGTAAAAGAAGCAATTCAGACCAAGGCGAATGATATTTTGAAAGGACTTTTGAATAAAAAGAAAAAAGAACCAGCAACGCCACCACCGGCAACAACACCATAATAAAACTAAAGGGCTGCATGATATTGTAGCCTTTTTTTATTATTTGATAAAAGATTAAACAATCTTCAAAAAGATTTATACTTATTCAGCGACGTTTTTGCATTAGGGATTGAAGCGGACCCGAGCGAAGCGAACGGGCGAAGCAAATCCTTTTGTTTTTTTCTTTTAAAAAAACAAAAGATTGGGAGCGGAAAGCCCGAACCTTTGGGGAACGCCCAAATAAATATACGACTATTGAAAAATAAACGCTCTTTATTTACACAGAAATTCGAACCACAGATCCTTCGGCACTGCGGACATTGAAAACGGTACCATCTTCAAACATTAAATACTGCCCTTTAATTCCAGTCAAGACTCCTTTAAAATTCGGAATTTTCACGAGACTTAAACTTTGTATTTTTGTTGGATACTGCAAAACTGGATAAGAAAGGTTAAGAACAGTTTGCGGATTGATATCGAAAAACTCCCGTGAATCGCCGGGAAGTAAATCCTGTAATTTTGCTCTAGCCTCTTCCAGATCTACACAAACCACATCATTGAGCAGCATTTTGCGCCAGTTTGTTTTGTCTACAAAATGATTTTTGAGAGCAACTTCGGTAATTCCCGCAAGGTATCTATTGGGAACTTCCATGATGGGAATTGCTGCTTCAGCACCTTGATCTATCCACCTAGTCGGCACTTGCGTACCGCGTGTAACACCCACTTTAATTTCGCAAGACGATGCTAGATAAATAATATGCGGGGTAACTTGAACTTGGGTTTCATACTCCAAATCTCTATCAGCAATGCCTAAGTGCGCCTTGCTTAATTCGGGACGCATAATCCAATCGCCAACCATCGGACTTTGATAAAAACAGTCGTAACAAAAACCTTGTCTGAAAACTTTTTTCGATTTTGAGCAATTTAGACATTGCGAACCTATCAAATCAATGGCAATTTCTTTACCTAACAACTGATTTACATTGATGAAATTATCATCGAAAATCATATAATATTGAATAGGATCGCCTATTTCGGTGGTCATTTTTCTTAGCGTGGCTTCAAATTGCATTCGGGCTTATTTTTTAGAATTTCGAATCTGTAATTATACTTAGAAATTTTGTAGTTTTGGGAAATATCGGTTTTTCGGCACTATCAAAAAAACTCAGCGCTTTCTACAAGTAAGAACTTCAAAGATAGAAAATGCCATTGTGGATAAAAAGAAATTATAATTTAGAATTATAATTCTATAAAAATAAAAGAGAAGATACCTAATAACAACGTTTAATGGCGCTAACAATCGTAAATTCAATAGCCTCCTGGTTTTTAAAACAGCGAATTCATCAGATCGAATTGTTTTTAAAATATCCGAACGAGGTTCAAGAAGAATTACTTCTCAACCTCCTACGCTCCGCCGAATACACAGGCGTTGGGAAACAACATGAATTTAGTTCTATTAGATCATATGCAACTTTTGCAGGTAGAGTTCCTATCTCCACCTATGAAGATTTGGAGCCCATGATAGAACGCGGAAGACAGGGAGAGCAAAATATTCTATGGAATACTCCGATTAAATGGTTTGCTAAATCAAGCGGAACGACGAATGCGAAGAGTAAATTTATTCCGGTAAGTGCAGAAGCGCTAGAAGATTGCCACTATAAAGGAAGTAAAGATCTACTGTGTTTGTACTTGAACAATAATGAGAATTCGAAATTATTTCTAGGCAAAAGTTTACGCCTGGGCGGAAGCAAGCAGATATACGAAACAAACAATACATTTTTTGGCGACTTATCTGCGATACTCATAGAGAATATGCCGATTTGGGCCGAATTCAGTAGCACGCCTTGCAATAAAGTTTCACTAATGACCGATTGGGAAACCAAAATTCCTGCTATAATCGCCGAGACAATTAATGAAAATGTAACGAGTTTTGCTGGGGTTCCTTCGTGGATGATGGTACTTCTAAATAAAATATTGGAAACAACCTCGGCCGAGGATCTCTTGCAAGTATGGCCAAATCTCGAAGTTTATTTTCACGGAGGTGTGAATTTTGATCCATATAGAGAACAGTACAAAAAGATTATTCCAAGTAATAATTTTAAATATTACGAAATTTACAACGCATCCGAAGGTTTTTTTGCCATTCAAGATCTTAATGATTCTAGCGATTTGCTGTTAATGTTAGATTATGGAATCTTCTATGAATTCATTCCGATGAGTTCTTTTGGACAAGATGATAACAAAATTGTGCGCCTTGCCGATGTAGAGCTCAATAAAAATTATGCCATTGTCATCACAACAAATTCGGGCTTATGGCGCTATTTAATTGGAGATACTGTTCGGTTTACATCTTTAAGTCCCTACAGAATACGAGTTACAGGGCGAACGAAGCATCATATAAATGTTTTTGGTGAAGAATTAATGGTCGAGAATACTGACAGAGCTTTGGCGAAAGCCTGCAAAATAGCCTCTGTCGATTTAAAAGATTATACTGTAGCGCCCGTGTTTATGGAAGGCAGAGAAAAAGGAAGTCACGAGTGGATTATCGAATTTAAAAATCCACCACATGACCTTCAGCAATTTACTACATTGTTAGACAAATCATTACAAGAATTAAATTCCGATTATGAAGCTAAACGGTATAATAATATGACACTTAATGAGCTTACTATAAATGTGGCGCGACCAAATTTATTTTATGACTGGCTCAAGGAACAAGATAAACTTGGTGGACAGCACAAAATACCTCGTTTATCCAATCAACGCGATTACGTGGAACAACTGCTAAAACTGCAGTCAAAAATTATAATACGAAATACTCAGGATTTATTTTAAGCAGCCGCATCTGAGTATTGGTAAAGTAGTAGTACGCAGCAAATGCAACCTTTTTTTATTAAAAAATAAGCTCGATTAAATTACAAGCTTCTTAAAAATTTCAGATCTATTTTTTCGAATAGAAAGTTCCTAATTAACCGGTCTTTAGTAATCTTTCATTGCCTTTATAACTGTAGGAATTCAATTCGCTTCCTCGAGAGTCGCTATATATCATAAACTGTTAGGAGTGTTGCAAACAATATCACTCAACTAAAAAAGCTAATCATAAAGTAAAATCCAGTCGTTATGCGTGAAGTAATTCCACTCCGCTTGTGCAAAATCAATGTTTGGATCGATTAGTGGCAATCGTGCTTTTTTATTAATTGACACTTCGGAATCCACAAAAATGCTAATATCAATACCATTCCTTTGATATTCCTTTTTAATTATTTGCGCCGTTTGCCAAATCATATCTGGCATAGTTCTCATACTTTTGATTTGGCTGTTGGTTAACAGCTTATTCAAATCATAGTAGGTTTTCTTTTTAGTAGTATTATTTATAACTAAAAACTTTGTCTCTCCGCTTCTATTCCGTAGCATCATACGCCAGCTAAGTCGATTTCCTTCTTCAGTCCACAATACATCGCCTTTGATAAACCAATGCCTTAGAGGAAGCGAAAGTTGAAGTACAAAATATGGTAAAAAGAAATATAACAATATTTTATTGTTTAATGAAATAGGAACAAACATTGATAATTCAATTTTATTTTTGAAGATATACTTTCTAAAAAATTCTGGAGGGAAAAATAAAACAGAAAATGCAAGCGCTAAATACGGAAATACTCCAATTTCTAGAAGTGCGCTGTTAAACAAGTGAAAAAATATAGCGGCTATGAATGCATATTTTCTAGTTTTTCGGTACAACATCAGCGGAATTATTAGAAAATCAAATAATAATCCACCATAGGTTATTGAGAAGTAAAACCATTCTTGCTCGTATAAATACAGAAATCTAGACCCCCTTCTGCTTACTAGTAAATTCTTAATAAAAGTACCATCAAGCCAATCAGGGTAAAGTTTTGCCAACGTTGCAAAAAAATATACAATCGCTATTTGAAGAATCAAAACAAAACGACACCAGGTTGGCATCAATAGCTGTTTCTTAGATGGATTTACTTTTACATCTATAGAATGTGAAGAATTGGCGGGAAGAAACAACATTATTATGCATAAGAGAAGCATCAAATAATGGTGATTATTATAAGTGGTCTTTTGCATAAAATAAGCAGCAGCCCATAAAATCGTGAATGCCCCAAGACTGTATCTATAGAATAAGCCGATAGAAACTAAGAGCCCACAAATTGCCATTACTGCAAAATAATAATACATCCCGTTGCCAGATAAAGGCTGCAACCATTCCATACCGATGTGGGAAAAAGTAAAACGCGGTTGTATAAAAACAAAATCAATCCAATCTAATAACATCACTTCTACGCAATGCCAAGCTAATAAAGCTCCGAAAAGAATTCTAAATAGAATAAGTTGGATATTATCGATAGGAGCATTTAATCTATCGAAAACAGAAGAATATTTCAAAATTATTAAGGAATTTATTAAGAACACAAAGGTATAACAATATTCAATTTACAGCTCTTCTAAAAATACCCCCCTCTAAAAACACAAAATTCCTGCCGCAAACCCTTTTTTTAAAATTATAGATTGTACTGATTATGGAGTACCCATAATATAGAAAGCAAGCCTTGGTGACGTTTTTGTACATTAATAGTATTAAATGATACTATTACACAGACAGTTGAAATTAAACAGTTAGATTTTTTTTAAATTTGCAACAGAAATTAAAGTAGCTTTGTCAAAAAATAATACAGTAGAGTTTTCTTGGATTACAGATGGGTCGAAATAAAATTAGAAATGTTGGAAATCAAAAAAGTAGTTCTAATAATATTCAAATGCAGTGGAATAACTAGGATTAATAAAACGAAAAATTCCACTGATTTTATTTTTTATAAATAAGTAAATAATGATCTTGGTCGTAAACAACAATAAGCTGCGAAATATTGATAATTAAAGTTAACACTTCTTTTATTCTACATAATAAAGAAATTATAATATGAAAAAGATAATAATCATTTTCTCTCTAGCACTCTTAACTTCTGCGTGCGGACCTCAACGCTACGGATGCGGACCTAGAGGAAGATGTGACATCGATACTAAGAAAAATAAATCGGAAATAGATGACGCAGTTCGTAATAGTCAATTTGCAACAGCATATTCACAAAAAACAAATGAAATAAAATATGAATAGAAATACCTTTATACTAGGCGTTATAATATGGATCGTGACATTATTGATGTTGATAATATCGATGACAGAATTTGTACCAGACAATCCACTTGTAGAATTCAGAACAGTTCTTGGAGTAGCATTTCTTACAATCACATTTTTTGTAGCATTTGTCTACAGAAGAGTAAAAAACATGAATCGATAATTTAGAACAAAAAAATCCCGGACCAGCCGGGATTTTTTATTTAGTATCATTTGGCATTCTTATGACGCCGCCTGTAATCTTCTTAAAAGATTTTTGTTCAAGCTATCTTCCACATAATCTCTATCAATGTGTAATTCTTTGATGTCAGATCCAGGAAGCTCATACATAGCATCGGTCAAAACTGCTTCGCAAAGAGAACGCAATCCTCTCGCTCCAAGTTTATATTCCAAAGCTTTGTCAACAATATAATCTAAAGCATCATCGTCAATATACAACTTCACGTCATCCATTAAAAACAACTTCTCATATTGTTTGATCAATGCATTTTTAGGCTCTGTCAAAATTGCTCTCAACGTTGCCTTATCCAACGGATCCATATGCGTAAGTACCGGAAGACGACCAATGATTTCTGGAATCAATCCAAAGTCTTTGATGTCTTTTGGTATCACATATTGAAGCAAGTTTTCCTTGTCAATATTGTCAGGATTTTTGGAAGTATTGTATCCCATCGCTTGACGGTTTAACCTTTTTGATATAATGCGTTCCACGCCATCAAAAGCACCACCAGCAATAAAGAGAATATTCTGCGTATTTACCTCAACAAATTTCTGATCCGGATGCTTACGACCACCTTTTGGCGGAACATTTACAACCGTACCTTCGAGAAGCTTTAGCAATGCTTGTTGCACACCCTCTCCGGAAACATCACGAGTTATAGATGGATTATCACTCTTACGAGCAATCTTATCTATCTCATCAATAAAAACAATTCCGCGTTCTGCTTTAGCAACATCATAATCCGCCGCTTGTAGCAATCTTGTCAAAATAGTTTCTACGTCTTCTCCAACATATCCAGCTTCAGTAAGAACAGTCGCATCCACTATCGCTAATGGAACTTCTAGCATTCTAGCAATGGTTTTGGCAACAAGAGTTTTTCCTGTTCCGGTCTGCCCTACCATAATGATATTACTCTTCTCGATTTCGACATCGTCGCTTTGCTGTTGCTGCATCAATCGCTTATAATGATTGTAAACAGCAACTGACATTACTTTCTTTGTCTGATCTTGTCCAATAACATATTGATCTAGAAAAGCTCTAATTTCTTTCGGACGTTTTAATACTAAATCTGTAGTATCAATAGTACTTCCGCTGTTTTTAACTTCTTCTAAAACAATTCCG
>JBBSQV010000046.1:0-17606 GCA_038243675.1 Flavobacteriales bacterium | reverse complement strand
CCGAATCAGGAGCAATGCTTTCAAAGTGTTTTGTAAATAGTTTCGTAATCTCGTGATGATCTTGATGTGGAACCAATCGCATACTAATTTTGGCGAAAGCCTGACTAGCGATTACCGTTTTGGCACCTTCACCAGTATATCCACCCCAAATTCCGTTTACGTCAAGCGTAGGACGGATAGAGTTGCGCTCATTTGTAGTATATCCTTTTTCTCCATAAACATCTTTGATGTCAATAGATTTCTTATAATCGTCAAGGTCAAACGGAGCCTTTGCCATTTCAGCACGCTCCTCTGTCGAAAGTTCTTCCACATTATCATAGAAACCAGGAATAGTAATATGATTGTTTTCATCGTGCAACGACGCAATCATTTTCGCCAAGATATTGATCGGATTCGCAACTGCTCCACCGTATAATCCAGAGTGTAGATCACGGTTTGGTCCCGTAACGGCTACTTCTACATAACTAAGACCTCTAAGTCCAGTAGTGATAGAAGGTTGTTTATTCGAAATCATTCCAGTATCCGAAATCAGAATCACATCATTTTTCAGTTTTTCCTGATTGCGCTCTACAAACCAGCTAAGGCTCGTCGATCCAACTTCCTCTTCACCTTCAATCATAAATTTCACGTTGCAAGGCAGCGTATTACTCTTGATCATATATTCAAAAGCCTTTACGTGCATATACATTTGCCCTTTGTCGTCACACGATCCACGAGCAAAAATGGCACCTTCGGGGTGAATCTCTGTTGTCTTAATTACTGGTTCAAATGGAGGCGAAGTCCACAATTCTAATGGATCTGCCGGCTGAACATCGTAATGTCCATACACCAAAACCGTTGGAAGCGCAGGATCTATAATTTTATGTCCGTAAACAATTGGATATCCAGGAGTATCACAAATTTCCACCACGTCGCAACCCGCTTTTTCAAGGCTCGCTTTTACCGCATCTGCCATCTCAATTACATCTTGAGTGTAGGCAGCATCGGCGCTCACGGATGGAATTCTCAAAAGTTCCATTAATTCATCAACAAGTCTGTCTTTATTCTCTTGAACATATTTGTTTATTTCGTTCTTTTCCATTTCGTATTTTTGATTTTTTGTTGTACCTCAAAATTAGCGAAAAATAATTTAAAATTTTTTTCCAAAAAATGTTTTGCAATTAAAAAACTTGCCTATCTTTGCACCACTAATTACGCGGATATGGTGAAATTGGTAGACATGCCAGACTTAGGATCTGGTGCCGCAAGGCGTGTAGGTTCGAGTCCTATTATCCGCACCAAAAGCTTCTCAACAGAGAAGCTTTTTTCGATTATAGATGTTTCCAATAAGGTTTTAAGGTTTTTCCCTTTGTAATTTTGCCGACATTTTGTCGACATTAATATTTTCAAAATTATTTGGGTGTTGCGTCGGCTAGAATTTCCCTGCCAAAAGTCAAATTTTCGTTAAGCCGCCGCCGGGCTGTCCACTATATCTTTACTGCCAGAAATAATAATTTTTCAAATTTGAAGTTTTCGGTAGGCAGTAAAGGATGCCGCTCCCATCCCTAACACGGAAGGACGACATTGAAGACTATTCTGTTTTGTTTTCGAATTTCAATAAGCTTTATTCCTCTCCTTTATAAAAATTCAATAGGTTATTCAATTTTCTAGTTTACTTCTCCTAAATTCAAAACGCCATTCATTTCGATCTCCAGCCAATCTTCTATTGGTGTACAACATAATTTAATACTGCATCCAGAAAGACTATCCGATTTCCCTTTTAGTTCAGCACCTCTTTTTTTGTGTGCCTCCATTTTTTCGTACTGCTCATCGGTCATCTCTATTATTATCTTTTTCATATATGTTTGAAATTATTGCTGAGGTTATATTTTTATCAAAAATACAGACTAATACCGCCAATACATATCTGAGAAAAAAATATCTCTTATTTTATTTTGAAGTTATTTTGAGAAGTAAATAATTAGTCCTTCTTTCTACTGATAAGCGTTGGATTAATTGAATCCACCTAATTAATTAGATAGTAATTTTTTTTTTACACATTAGAAATTCCCTGCCAAAGTTCAGATTTCCATTAGCCGCCGCAGGGCTGTACACTATATCTTTACTGCCAGAAATAATAGTTTTCAAATTTACAGTTTTCATCGCGCAGTAAATGATGCCTCTCCCATCCCTAACACGGAAGGACGATGTCGGAGATTTTTTTATTGTTACATTTTTCCCAAAATCAAATAATCAAATTTTCATTAGTTTTTTATTTAATTTTTACGAAATCGACTCCAACCCTAGCAGGATGACCAAATGCATGATTTGCAATTCTCTGAGCATAATCGTTTCGTAAAGTAGTTACGTACTCAACATCAAAAAAATTTAAATTTTGATTAAAATCCTCTTTTACGTTTTTATTTGTTATATCCCAAATTCTAATTTTGTTGTCAATAAGTTTGTTATTTTGAACATTGTACACCTTAGGCTTAATGTAAAAAGGCTTGTATAAAAAGTTTTTATATGCGTCTATTTCATTTGTAAGCTTTCTAATTCTATATTGATCAATACTTTCTCCTTTATCTTGAGTAATCTTTATAGGTTTCACGCTCTCTAAATCCCCCCAATAAACAACAGTATTATTAGGTAAAAAGCTCACGAACCCCGCATCTCCCAATTTAAGGGCCATATTCGAATCTTTGAAAGGTGTGCCTTTCACAAAATAAAAATTATGTTGTATTTTATTCGGCTCATAACAGTCGCAAAGTGCTGTTATACAGAGGTAATAATTTCTGTCTGAATCCTTTAAAACATCACCAAAATTTAAGTTAGGAACATCGTCATTATTCAAACTATTAACAGTTACTGAATTGTAAAAAACATTTAGTTGAAACAGATCTTCGTTAGTAACGGCCTGAGTGATTTGACCACTTTGATGGCTTAAAAAATCAGAATCTAAAAGCTGTAACTTGGCAGTTCTTAATTTTAAAGTTGCCTGTTCTATTAAAAGTTTTTTAATAATAATTCCAAAGGTTTTATCATCATTTATGTGATTCCTGAATTGGAAGAGAGCTTCTGTCGAAGACTTTAAAATTGTTTCATCAATAAATCGTTCATTAGAATTAAATACAGACTGCATTTCTAAGCCCAACAATTGAAAAAAGCTGCCTTTATTTTTAACAATATTATCAGAAATTCTCCTTAAAAGTGATGCATAATGAGCGTCAGCTTGAAAATCTTTTTTTAATGTTAGGACAAATGTATTATTTATTATAAAGGAATCTATTCCAGAATTTAAAACTTCAAATCCATTTAAAGCTGTTTCATTAATTATATATTTCTCAATAGTAAGAGATAGATATATATAGCGAAGGATTAAGTCTGGAGAGTGATTTCTCATTTCCTCTATTGGGAAATCATTCAAATCTATTGAGTTCTCTTGAAAAAATTCGTCAATTGGAGTTGCTTTAACATTCCAAAATAACGATATTTCATCTGGATTAATGTAATCATAATTATTTTTTATCAATTCAAAGTCTGCTCCGTTTAATCCAGAAAAGTAAGTGTCTAAAAAAAAAGGTATTTCATTAAAACTATTGGAACTAGAATAGATACAGCAGAAGTTAATATAAGGAGCATTAATAGCTTTATTTAAGAGGTTTAAAGAATGTTCTTGACCTGCAACTTCAGCCAACTCCCAATCTAAAAGAATTAAATCTTTTCCTTTAAACAAATAGTCTAAAGTATATGAATCTTCAAGATTACCTGCTTCAAATTTGTGTACAACCAAACTTTTTCCACTTTCTTTAAACGTTTTGAATAAATCAACAGATAATTGCTCTTCCGCTATATCTGGATTTACAGAAGTTCCAGAAAAAAATTCTTTAGCTTTTTCATCAATAAATACAGCTGAATTAATTGACGATTTTAAAATTTCAAATGCTTTATCGTTATACATCACTTAAATTCATTTGGTTAATTACAAAGCAAGCTCCGTTTAATGTATTGTGTTTTTTATCGTTTGTTGCATAAATATTCAACCCTGCTTCATTTAAACTTTGTTTTGATAAATATAATCCGATTCCCCTTCCATTTGGACGTTGAGAATAAAATAAGTCAAATAATTTATCCACTCGTAAATCAGGTATTTTTTCGCCTGAATTAGCTATTATTAATTCATTCGTATCCATCCAATAGTCTAATTTAATTTTTCTTACTTCTTTATTTCTCATCCAGTATATCGCATTGTTGATAATGTTTATAAAAACAGTGTGAATTACAGGTTCTTTAATGATGATGCTGTAATTTAGAAAATTATCTGATACTTCGAAATGAATATTGTATTCGGATATTTGGCTTTCAAAAAAGCCTAATAAATATTTGTAAACCTCTCCAAACGATACTTCTTTAATCGATGCTCCAGAAATTCTGTAAAGTGGTGACAACAACGCATATTTATCTTCTAACTGTGTAAAGTTTTTTTTAAGCAATTTAAATTCATTAATAGAGTGAACAATCTCATTTTTTTGTAAGACACCTATTTGATTATTTATTTTTGCATATAACTGATTGAATTCGTGATCAATGATCTCTACTGCAATACCCAATTGAGCAGTTTCTCTAGTTTGTTCCCATTGATATTTCATTTGGTCGTACTGTGCCTTATAAGCTCCTTGAACTTGCTCCTCGTCTATATCAAAAGATAATCTTTTTACATGTTCTACTAGAGGAAATAATGTTCTTTCAGCTTCCGTAAACAAACTGTTATACTGCTTTTCAATCTCATTGGTGAAGTGATTTACTTGTTCTTTGGAAATTATCTGATTAACTATCATTTCTTTATTTTCAGAAAGTGAATTGATTAGTCGCTTAGAACTTTCTCTATAAACTTTCGATAAAGAATTGAACTTATCATCAAGCTGTTGCCTGTTTTCATTTAATGCCTTTTCCAATGAAGAAATATAGCCATTGTATTTCTTCGTAAAATCAATTTTTAAATCTCTGATCTCCAATTTATCCTGAGCTTTTTTATTTAATTCCTCTCTTTTAGGAGAAAGAAGCTTAATATAATTATTTAACTTATCTTCAAATTTATATAATCGCTCTTTTTGTGTTTCAGTGGGTTTATAACGTTTAGGAACTTTAGGAATTAATCCTTTTAATTCCAAATCCATTTTTTGAAGTTCGTCTAAAATTTCTTCAACTTCTGAATATCCAACATTAATTCGATTTAACTTTTCATTTAATTGATTTAATAAATTCTCATATTTAATTTGATGCTCCTCTAATCTTTGAGGATAGGCATTCAATGTTTTTGTAAAAGCTATTTTCTCTGATTTTTCTCTGATTTTATCTGCTTTTAATGCTTCGTTTTGATCATTAATTTCTTTCTTTTTGTTAAGAAATAAAGATTCTTTTGCTTCTGTTGCAAAATAATCCTGTGCCAATGTTATAAAAAATCCGATGACATCATTTGTAAAAGCTTGATATTGTGTGTTTGCAATTAATCCTTCACGGCTAGATTTATCAATAAGTTTAGGATTTCTAACCCTCTCTAATCCAAGATAGCCAAACATCCTTCTGTATGAAAAGTAATATGTACCAGCTCTTAAATTTCTTCTTTGCTCAAAATTTAAAAAATCTGCATTATGTCTTCCATATGGCAAAACTCTAAAGTCATCACGATAAATATATAAACCACCATATAGTTTAGTTTTCACCTTTAAACTTGCATATTGTTGTTCTGTAAGTAGAGATGATTTTTCTTCACCTTGTGAGTATCCTAATTCAATTGGTATTTCACCATAAAAAGAAGTTGATTTTCTTTTTCTTGGATTTAAATATTCGTAATCAATTGTTTGGTCGTAAATTCTAATTTGACCTTTGAAGCCTCCTTTTCCATCGAATTTTCCTTTTATAAATACATCAGCTAATTCAAAATCTTTTATCGTAAAAAAATTACCTGAAGAGGTTAGTAAATCATATTGTTCGGATTTGGTATGAATATTTATGCCAGTAGAAATATCTAAAGTTTTCTCTTTAAAGGGATTTGCAAAACCAGATAAACTGGTTATTACAAACATATTTTCATCTCGATTGTCATCATCAATTTCTGACAATTCTATAATTTGATTAATAGGATTAAAAGTTAAAAATAACGTTCCGTGTGAATCGTGAGAATTGAAGAAAGAAAAAATATTTTGTAAGATTGGGGCTTCTAATATTGCCTGATTTGTATCATCTAAAATTTCAGATTTTAACTCAATCTGCTTTCCTTCCCAAATTGCTCTATTATATAAATCTGTTTCTTTATCAAAATTAACTAAAAATTCTTTTTTTAAATCAGCAAAAACATCTTCTAAAAAGTTTAAATTATCAATAGATTTTAAAGGGATATTAATATCATCTAAAAACAGATTGTAATTTTCAAGTAAACGCCAATCAAAATATAAAGCTTGTAGTGGATAGCCCATCTTCTTTGTAAGCATAAGCATAGGATTACCTAAGTATGCGACGGATAATCGACCAATTCCTTTTTCTCCAGCTTTGATTCGTGGTCGTTTCCATAATGTATCTTCAGATTCAGTTTCTAATTCTGCTCTTGACTTTGAGTCGGTTCCCAGAACTAACCATTTATCTAAGATATCAGTATTAGACATACCTTTTCCATCATCAGAAATAGTAAAATAAGATTTTTTAAGTCCGTTATATCCTTCAATATACAAATCAGCTTTTAAGGTATCCGCATAAGCATCATAACCATTTTTCCATAACTCTGTAATCGCAGTAGGTAAATCTGCAATTTGCCCTTTTCCTAATAAATCGACTGCTCTTGCTTTAGTTCTAAATTGCATTAGTATGATTTTGAATTATTGCTTTTCCAATTGCAGTCGCATATTTCGGCGGAACTGCATTACCTATCATTCGTGCGATGTTTGCTGTGCTTTTTCCAATAAATTTATATGTTCTAGGGAAAGATTGTAATGTTGCACCCTCTCTTATCGATATTGCTCTATCTTCTTCTGGATGAGCAAAACGTCCATTAGAAAAACTAAAGAATTTTGTTGTAATTGTAGGCGAAGGTCTGTCCCACCACATTCTGCCATAAATATCTTTAAAACCGTCCATTTTTTGAAAATGACATGGTGGTGCTAATCGTTTATCGTTAACATAAGCCATTCGAGTTCCTCCGTCTGTAGGAGTTAGTCTTATTCTTTCTAAATTGAGTGCATTCAGACCAGCAACTGTATGCAAAAATTCTGAATGATCTCTATGACCTTGACTAATTTTCGAAAATCCGTTCTTTTCTCCAAGTACGTCACGAACAGTAAGTATTGTGCCTTCTACCCCTATTGGCTCTATTTCATCCTGCGTTATTCGATTAGCAATTAGTGTAAATCTTTTACGATGTTGTGGCACACCATAATTACTCACCTCATGAACTTTGAAATGTACTATATATCCTTTGTTTTCTAACAAGCTTATAAATTCGTTCAGTCCGCTTTCTTCCTTTTTTCTTAAAACTCCGGGAACGTTTTCAACAACTACATAACCTGGATTAAAGTAGTCTACAAATCGATGAAATTCTTTTAAAAGATTTTTAGACTGTTGAGATTTTTCTTTCGTAGTATTGATAATACTCCAAAACTGGCAAGGACTACAGCCAATTAAAACAAGATTATTATCATTTTTCTTGAGTGAAAGTCGATTTTCAAGATCTTGTTCTTTTAAATCAAAAACATCTGCGTGAATAAATTTTGCACCTTTAATGTTAGTTTCGTATGTTTCTTTGCAATTTTTATCAAAATCGATTCCAGCTAAAATTTGAATTCCCGCTTCTTGAATTCCAAAACTCATCCCTCCTCCGGAACAGAAAAAATCCACCGCTTTAAGTTTTTTGTTGATCTTCTTGCTCATTCTTTTAATCATTTAATTTTTCATCTAAGTGCGAAGAGATATGGTATAATAATGGTTTTTAAATCTATAGTAAAATATGTCTTCTATTAATCAAGGATTTTCTTATGATTTTTTCAATTTTGAAATCTATTAATTATAATGAGATTAATGAACTTTTAGCCGTAAATTTTCTGGCTATTAAATTATTACAATATTGTGTAATCCTTTTTTTAAACAATAATTTCGCTATAAATAACCTAAAAAAGAAGATAACAAATATGGCTTTTATTCTCTTTTAAAACACAGCTATTTGAAATTATTATTTGTTTAAGTTTTAAAAGTTCTAAATCTTAACAAAGAACTATAATATATTTCAAATCCGAAAATATTCGACAACCCTTTTCTTCGTACCTTCCCATCACCACAAACAAAAAACCATCTATGAAAACCGCATTAATTATAGGAAGTACAGGATTAACCGGCTCGCACTTGCTACAACAACTTTTAGAAAGCAATCAATACGACAAAGTCATCAGCTTTTCTCGAGAAGTAGAAGTCAAGCATCCAAAGCTGGTCAATCATATTGTAGATTTTGATAAGCCAGATGAATATTGCGACTTAGTAAAAGGAGATGACTTTTTCTGTACGATCGGGACAACCATCAAAAAAGCAGGAAGTGAAGAAGCTTTTAGAAAAGTAGATTTTATCTTTCCAAAGAATTTTGCCAAGTGCGCTATGGACAACGGCGTTTCGCAGTTTTTGATAATCTCTGCTTTGGGAGCAGATTCAAAAGCGTCAAATTATTATATGAAGACAAAAGGCGAAATAGAAGATTTTCTAAAAGTCACAACGTTCAAAAGTGTTGACATTATGCAACCATCCTTATTATTAGGAAATCGGAAAGAATTTAGATTTGCAGAGAAAATTGGCGGCGCGGTAATGAAATTATTATCTTTCGCATTTGTCGGGTCATTGGCAAAATACAAAGCTATCGAATCCAAAACTTTGGCAAATGCAATGTTTGTAATTGCTCAAAAGAACACGTCTGGCGTTAGCGTCTATGAATCAGATAAGATCCAAGAAATAGGAAAAGCAGATTAATCTTCTTTTTCGAAGGTGATAATTGTCATTTGGTTTCGTCAATTTTGAGGTTATCTTTATAAATAATTAAAACACCTACTGCTATGAAAAACAATATATCGGTTGATTCAATAATGACAAAGAATTTGATTACGATTAAAGCGAATGACGAATTGTCTCACGCCGAATCGCTTTTCAAAAGGAATAAAATTCGACATATTCCTGTCGTAGAGGATGGTGCTATTATCGGAATGTTGAGCTATACCGATCTTCTTCGTATTTCGTTTGTAGACGCAGTTGATGATGACGCTGAAGATGTAGATGCAGAAGTTTATAACCTATTTACAATGCGTCAAGTAATGACAAAAAATGTAATTACAATTAATCCTAAAACTACAATCAAAGAAGCAGCAGAAATGTTTCTAAAAGGAGAATTCCACGCTCTGCCAGTTGTAGAAAATGGCAAAATAACTGGAATAGTTACTACAACAGACCTGCTTATATATTTTATTAACGAATAATATTTTTAAGGTTTTTTATTAAAACCAGATTTTTTTTGATAGGGAAGTACTGAAATGAATGCGGACTAAAGTTCAATTTTGTTTCAGTATTTTTTTGTTTGTATTTCAATAATTGAATGCTCTAATTTTAATTTACAATGCTGTAAACTATTACAAATCAAAAAAAGCTATTTTTGTACGAATCCATTTAAGCGACTATATGAAAATTTCAAAAAAAATCCTGATCATTTTAGGATCCATTTTTTTAGTATTAGTTCTGCTAGATGTTGGACTTAATGTGTGGATAAAGAATAAATTGCCAGAACTTCTAAACTCAAAAGAAGATGCGGCTTTTCATATTTCGTATAAAGACGTTGGTTTTTCACTTTTAAAAAGAAGAATCAGCGCAACTGAAATTAAAGTAATTCCTGCCGAAAGTCTCAAACATCCAGAATTACAGAAGGGGATTTTTGCAGAAGTACAATCAATTGAAATTTTAAATATTGACCTTTATAATATCGTTTTCAAAAATACTATCAAAGCTCAGAAGATAATCGTTTTGCAACCTAAAGCAATTATGTTTGAATCTGCCGCAGACAAAGAAAAGCCAAAATCAAACGCTACCGATCTTATCAATAAGATAATTTATGTTTCAGATATAGTTATTAAAGACGGAAGTTTTCAGATCATTAATGATAGTGAGAATACAGCGAAATTAAACGTTTCCAATATTGATGTTGAAATAAAAGGAATACTCGTTTCTGACAAAAGTTTGAGCAGAAAATTACCTTTTGATTTTTCAACCTACAATTTCTCCTGCGACAGTATTTATTACAGACCATCGGCAGAATATCATTTAACCGCAAAAAATCTTAAGACAGATAACAATAATCTTACCTTAGAGAAGTTTGCTTTTTCGCCAGAGTTTTCGCGTCCAGAATTTGTAACGAGAATGAAAACCGAGAAAGATATTTTCGGAATTTTGGCCGATACTATTAAGCTGAATAATATGAAATGGGGATTTGTCAACGAAGAGTTTTTCTTCAAAACTGAATCGCTAGTAGTCGAAAATCCGCAAGCAGATATCTACAGACCAAAAATGCCCGCTGACGATTTGACGAGGAAGAAAATGTATTCGGAATTATTGAGAGGAATTTCATTCGATATGCAGATCGATACGCTCAAACTCAACAACGCCACATTAATCTACGAAGAAGAAAAAAGTTTTGATAAAGGCCCAGGGATTTTAATTTTCGATCGTTTTTATATGAAAACAACGGGAATCACAAGTGCTTACAAACAAAAGAAAGTCGACGATGTGCAAATCCGAATCGATTGTAGATTTATGAAAGTTTCTCCTTTTAAGGTCAACTGGAGTTTTAATGTTCTTGATAAATCAGACGCTTTTAATATCAACGGAACAATATTTAATTTTCCAGCAGCCGATATAGCAGCGTTTACAAAACCTTACACCAATACTCAAATGGAAGGTATTTTGGAAGAAGTACGATTTAATTTAAATGGAAATAACCAAGTATCCAAAGGAACTTTCGAACTGAAATACGACGATCTAAAAGTTGAAATATTTAGAAAAGACAGAGAGCGTAAAAATAAAGTTGTCAGCGCTATTGCGAATATATTCGTAAAGAAAAGTAGCAAAGATGAACTTAAGGTTGCACAAGTTGAAGTTGAAAGAGTGCCTGAAAAGTCATTTTTTAATCTTTTATGGATTAGTATCGCAGATGGTTTAAAACAAATTTTGATTTAGACTTTTCTGAAATGTCAAAACTATTAAAAATTGCAGATCGAGGATTTACAAAATCGTTTCCCGAGAAAAACGCTTGAAGCTTTTGCATCTGCTTTAGAGAATAATTTTGATGCCATCGAACTTGATATTCAGTTTTCAAAAGACGGACATCCAATTGTTTTTCACGGCGAAAATCTAAGTCGGCTAGCTGGCAATATTGCAGAAGTAATTGATTTAACTTTGCCGCAGCTAAAAGAACTTAGAATTGATCAAAAATATTTGATTCCAACTTTGGCTGAAGCTTTAAATATTATCGATCGGAAACTGATTGTTATTGTCGAAATAAAGAATCGGAAAGCAGTCGAAAAAGTCGTAAAGCAGATCGAAAGGTCAATTATTGATGATGCTTGGAACTACAATCAATTTATAATTTCATCATTTGACTGGACTGTTTTGACTGAAGTTTCTGAGTTGAATTCTCAAATTAAGCTTGGCGTCTTGACTTTTGAAGAATTAGAAAAAGCTGTGGCTTTCGCCGAAAGAATAAAAGCCGATTGCATATTTCCGCACTTTTCTTTGTTAAAAGTTGAAAATTGCGAAGAGATATCTCAAAAAAATATAAAAATTTATCCTTGGACTGTGAACCACAATGAAGACATCGAAAGGATTAAAACTTTAAAAATTAACGGAATAATTAGTGATTTTCCGCAGAATATATGATGCACAGATTTGATGTTATAATAGTAGGCGGTGGCGCTGCAGGATTTTTTTGCGCTATAAATGCAGCTCAGAAGAATTCAAAATTGAAAATCGCAATTTTAGAAAGAGGAAATTCAGTTTTAGAGAAAGTCCGAATTTCTGGCGGTGGTCGTTGCAATGTCACACACTCGTGTTTTGTTGCAAACGATTTAGTTAAATTTTATCCTCGAGGAGAAAAAGAATTGCGTGGACCTTTTCACACTTTCGGTGCAGACGCTACTATCGAGTGGTTCAAAAATCAAGGTGTCGCACTCAAAACTGAAGCTGACGGCCGAATGTTTCCAACTACCGATTCATCTCAAACTATAATCGATTGTTTTCTTTCGGCGACAGCCAAATACAATATTCAAGTACTCACCGCACAAAGCGTTCAGTCATTATTCAAGAAAGATGATTTGTGGAAAGTGGAGACAAAAAACGATCAGTACATCTGCGAAAAGCTAGTAATCGCTGCAGGAAGCAATCCGAAACTATGGCAAATGTTGGAGGAATTTGACCATTCAATCGTTCCAGCTGTGCCTTCCTTATTTACTTTCAATATCAAAGATTCTCGTATCAAAGAACTTCCCGGAATTGCTTCAGAAGCGGAGGTTAAAGTTTTAGGAACCAAATTATCTTCTGCAGGACCTTTATTAATTACGCATTGGGGAATGAGCGGACCGGCGATTTTAAAACTTTCGGCTTGGGGCGCAAGAATTCTAGCCGAGAAGAATTATCAATTCAAAATTCACGTCAATTGGCTTGCGGGTCAAGATCGTGATGAGGTGGAAAAAATTATTATGGGTTTAAAACTCAGTAATGCCAAGAAAAATGTGCGCTCTCATTCGCCCTTTCCTTTTCCAGGCCGTCTTTGGGATAGTTTGACAGATGCGTCGGGAATTGCTGTAGATTGCAAATGGGCGGATTTAACTAAAAAACAAACCACAGCTCTACTATATGAGTTGACTTCTGGTGAATATCAGGTTAATGGCAAAAGCACTTTCAAAGAAGAATTCGTAACTGCGGGAGGAGTTAACTTGAAAGAGGTAAATTTCAAAACTATGGAAAGTAAAAAACAAGAAAACCTTTATTTCGCAGGTGAGATTCTAAATATCGATGCGATAACTGGCGGCTTTAACTTCCAAAATGCTTGGACTACAGCTTTTATTGCTGCCGATGCGCTTGCTTAAATTAACTATTTATAAACCAAATTGTCGCTGAAAGTGCCGTTATAAATGCGAGCCACAATAAGTATGGAATAAATAATACAGAAGAAAATTTATTGATTTTTCCAAATTGAATATAGGTTTCATAAGCAATCAGCCAAGTCAAAGCGATTTCAATGGTTGCTAGCAATGGATTTTTTAGACTGAAAAATAAGTAAGCCCAAAGAAGTGCGAGTGCCAGTTGAATCCAAAAGAATAACATTCCTTTTCGAACTGGCTCGGGCGTTCTTTCAATTTCTGCATAAAACAATCCTCCGCCAAGTCCAATAAGTACAAAGAAAAATCCCCAAACAGGAGCGAAGATTTCTGTAGGCGGAGCGAATGACGGTTTTGTGATTGTTTCGTACCAAGTTTGCAGTCCGTAGTCTGCAATCTGATTCCAGAAATACGCTGCCGCAAGACAGGTTACAATCATCACTACGATCTTTATATATTTATTCATTAGGATTTTTTAAGCTGTGGCAAATTTAGGGAGGAGCTGCGCATTTGTTGTGCTTTAATCCGAATATTTTTGAAAGCTTATTGCTTCTGTAAAAGCATTCGAGATTTCAATTCCCTTAAGAGAGCTGATCATTCTTAATATGCCAATTCTCAAAAAACGATTACCTTTGCAACTAACCTATATTTAAGAAATGGAAATTCGTGATTTTGTTGCTGCCATGCCTGGAAATTTGGCTATTCAAGGAGAATTTGAATCAAGTGCGCCCAGTAATATCGCTCTAGTAAAATATTGGGGAAAGCTGGACAATCAGATGCCTGCGAATCCATCTCTGAGTTTTACACTTAATAACTGCAAAACAATAACGAAATTAGGGTTTCGACCAATCGAACCAAAGAACGATTTCTCTTTCGACTTTCGTTTTGAGGGACAGCCTAAACAAACTTTTAGACCAAAAATTCAGCAATTTCTCGAACGAATATTCGTTTACCAACCATTTTTAAAACATTTTCACTTTTTTATAGATACCGAAAATACTTTTCCGCACAGTTCGGGAATCGCATCTTCAGCATCGGGAATGGCTGCTTTAGCTATAAATCTGATGCGATTAGAGCGTGAGCTAAATCCGAAAATGACCGAAGATTACTTCTATAAAAAAGCTTCTTTCCTGGCAAGATTAGGCTCGGGAAGTGCTTGCCGAAGTATTAAAGGCGAGGTTGTAGTGTGGGGAGAGACCAAATCGATTTCAAAAAGCAGTAATTTGTACGGAATTTCGTTCGACGATAAAGTGCACGATAATTTCAAAAGTTATCAAGACACCATTCTTCTTGTAGATAAAGGTGAGAAGCAAGTGAGCAGTACCATTGGTCACGATTTGATGAATGATCATCCTTTTGCAGCGGCAAGATTTGATCAAGCGCACAAAAATTTAGCCTCGTTAAAAGACATTCTAAAGAGCGGAAATCTTCCGCATTTCATAGCATTGGTGGAGAGCGAAGCCTTGACTTTGCACGCAATGATGATGAGTTCCAATCCATATTTTATATTGATGAAGCCTAATACTTTGGAGATAATTAATGCAATTTGGAAATACAGAGCAGAGACAAAAACTCCTATTTGCTTCACACTTGATGCTGGTGCAAATGTGCATTTGCTATATCCAGAATCAGTTAAGGAAGAAGTGCTAGAATTTATTAAGAAATATTTAGTTGGCTATTGCCAAAATGAACATTATATTTGTGATGAGGTGGGTCGTGGTAGTATGTTACTTTCGTAGAAATTACAGCTTACTCTTATCTCAATTGCCCAACAAATCAAATACGGTACGTATGAAAGGACCTTTATTTTACTCGAAAATTTTATTGTTTGGAGAATACGGAATTATCAAAGATTCCAAAGGGCTTTCTATACCTTATAACTTTTTTAAGGGAGCGTTGAAAACCGAAGATAACGAGTCGGAAATAGCACAAAAATCCAATGCAGGCTTGCGTCGTTTTGCTGCTTATTTAGCAGATATCGATAATAGCATTGTAATTTTTGATATAAAAAATTTGCAAGCAGATCTTGACGAAGGAATGTATTTTGACTCAAGCATTCCGCAAGGATACGGTGTAGGAAGTAGTGGAGCACTTGTAGCGGCTATTTACGATAAATACGCTCAGGAAAAAATCACGGTTCTTGAAAATCTTACTCGCGAAAAATTACTTCAATTAAAGACTATTTTTTCTCAAATGGAAAGTTTTTTCCACGGAAAAAGTTCAGGTCTTGACCCATTAAATAGTTACTTAAGTATTCCGATTTTAATTAATTCTCACGATAATATCGAAGCTACAGGAATCCCTACCCAAAGTTTTGACGGTAAAGGTGCTGTGTTTTTGCTAGATTCAGGAATTGTAGGAGAAACTGCTCCAATGGTGCATATTTTTATGGAAAACTTGAAAGACAGAGGTTTCCGTAAAATGGTAAAAGACGAATTTGTGAAATATACAGATGCTTGCGTAGAAAACTTTCTTGGTGGCGATATCAAATCACTTTTTACAAATACGAAGCAATTGTCAAAAATTGTCCTCAACAATTTCAAACCAATGATTCCTGAGCAATTCCACGGACTTTGGCAGCAAGGAATTGATAGTAATGATTACTACCTGAAACTTTGTGGCTCTGGTGGAGGCGGATACATCTTAGGATTTACAGAAAACATTGACAAAGCAAGAGAATCGCTTAAAGACCATAAACTAGAAGTGGTTTATCAGTTTTAGGAAAATTTTCTATTGCTCAAGTTCGGTCAATTCTTAACATAAATATGTAAATACGCATCCATGGTCAGCAGAAGCAACAAACTTCTTGTAATGAAAATAGTCAGTTTGTTTTCAGTTGTGCGCGGCTATAATATCCCAATTATAATTCTTGCCCAATATCTTTCGGCAATTTTTATTTTGGCTCCAGACACCTCAGCGGTCGAAATTTTATTGGATTGGCGACTTTTTATAATCGTTTTTGCATCGTCGCTGACGATTGCTTCGGGTTATATAATCAATAATTTTTACGACTCACAAAAGGATTTAATCAACAGGCCACGCAAGTCAATGCTCGACAGACTCGTAAGTCAGAAGACAAAACTCTACGTTTATTTCGGAATAAATTTTATCGTATTTTTTATGGCATTGCTCGTTTCTTGGCGAGCGGCATTGTTTTTTTCGGGTTATATTTTCCTAATTTGGTTTTACTCACACAAAATAAAAAAGTTTACATTCATCGGTAACCTGATGGCTGCTATGATGGCGGTATTGCCATTTTTTGCGATTCTGTTTTACTATAAAAACTTTTACCAAGTTATTTTCGCACACGCTACATTTCTGTATTTACTGCTATTAATTCGTGAAATGGTAAAAGATTTGGAGAATTTATCAGGTGATTTCGTCGCCAATTACCGTACCGTTCCTGTTGTTTTTGGAGAGCAAAAATCGAAGGAAATTATTACTGTTTTGGCGCTTTGCAGCATCATTCCAGTCTATCTTTTAATAGAGATTTTCGAAATCGGTTATATGGACATTTACTTCTACTGCAGTATAATAGTGCTTCTATTATTAATCATAAAACTTTGGAATTCTACTACAAAAGCGGCTTACGTCCAACTACATAATGTGCTCAAAGTACTTGTAGTATCGGGAGTTTTTTGTATTGTACTCATAGAGCCAGAGGTTTTATTAACCGGTCGAAAAATGTTACTTCAACTAAGTATTTAAGTTAGAAGTATCGTTATTTTTTGGGCGCATACCTCGCCACAACGTCTATTGCTACCATAGAAAATTACGTAGGCTCGGCACCGGGCTGTCCGTTATATCTTTGCTGTCAGAAATATTATTTTAAAATTGAAAATTTCGTTAGACAGCAAAGGATGCCACTTCCATCCCTTGCGCGAAGGAGGGAATCGAAATAATTGAAATAATAAAAAAAAAGAAATATTGAAAAATTGAAATAATCTAAAAAATCAAAATTAAAATATGGTGTTTTATACTTTTTGTTGTGATTGGGCAAAAGCCCAATCCTATTGATGCTAAAATGAAGCTTAATTATCGAGTTATATAGCAATTCTCTCTTCGTACTATTACTTGAATGTTTATTTTAATTTTAGTCTGTGCCTTGTTGTCATAATTCACTTCCAGAATATTTAACAGCAATTCAAACAATAGCCTCCATCTTTAGATGGAGGATGTGATAGCAGGAAACGGCTCCAACAAGATAATTACCGTCTAATTATCAATCAGTTCGCGTTCAGATCCCTATGAAAATACTTCTGATAAAACCAGACCAAGTAAAATATTTAAATACTATCTTTGCAAAAATTTTAGAATTTATGAGTAATAGGGACGGTGGTAATAAAAGAGGTGGTGCGGGGCGCCCAAAAGGTGTTGGACGACCAAATTCTAGCAAGCCAAAACCTCCAATGCAAAAACGTGCGCAAGGACCTAAAAAGGTAAAGCCAGACACGAAGACTG
>JBBSQV010000045.1:0-17918 GCA_038243675.1 Flavobacteriales bacterium | reverse complement strand
TCAATAGGGAAGTAGGTAATTGTACAACCAAATTCTGGAGACATATTTCCGATCGTAGCGCGATCTGGAACAGTTAGATTATTTAAACCAGGTCCAAAAACCTCTACGAATTTCCCAACAACTCCATATTTTCTGAGTACTTCGGCAATTGTCAAAACTAAATCTGTGGCGGTACAACCAAGTGGTAAGTCGCCAATAAGATTTAAACCGATTACTTCGGGCATAATAAAATAAAGAGGTTGCCCCAAAATAGCTGCTTCGGCTTCGATACCACCAACACCCCAAGCAACAACACCAATTCCGTTAACCATTGGAGTATGGCTATCAGTACCAACAACGGTATCTGGAAAAACTTCGCCATTGCGCTCGATTACACCTTTGGATAAATACTCAAGATTTACCTGATGACAAATCCCCATTCCCGGAGGCACAACACTGAAATTATTAAATGATTTCTGTGCCCATTTTAAGAAGGAGTAGCGTTCTTGGTTTCGCTTAAATTCTTCTTCCATGTTTTTACGCAATGCATATTCGGTACCAAAATAATCGACTTGCACGGAGTGGTCAATTACAAGATCAACGGGAATAAGTGGATTAATTTCTTCCGGATTTTTTCCTTGTCGCGCTGCTTCTGCTCTCAAAGATGCAATATCTACAACGGCAGGAACACCGGTGAAATCCTGCATTAAAACTCTTGCTGGTTTAAATGGAATATCTTTCTCTGATGCCATCGGACTCCAACCGAGCAGTGTTTCGATGCTTTCTTTTGTGATAGCGAAATCATCATAATTCCGAAGAACATTTTCTAAAAGTATTCGGATAGAGAAGGGGAGTTTGCTTATTTCGTAGCCCTGCTTTTCAAGTTCAGCCAAGCTATAAAATGTAAAAGTGTCATGTTTGGTTGTGAGCAACTTTTTGACTTTGTAAGGATCTTTGTCCATAGTTTGTGGTTTTAATAGTTTTTATCTTGGTTTGTGTCCTATTTGGATTTTTTCTAAAAATAAATCAAATACTTCGATTGAAAATGCTCTTACAGGTGTGCTGTACAACAAATTTACTGGAGGATTTTTTCAAAAAAAATCGTGTATTGTTAAAGGTACTTAATTTTTGAAAAGTTTGCTATTAAAGGTACGTTAACAGATTGCGTTAGCACAGAAAATAGAAAATGTTGTTGTAGTTCCTAATCTTTTTAATAAAAAAAATCTTTTGTGTCCTTATTGTTCATTTCTAACTTGCTGGAATCTTTCAATCTTTTAATCTTTCAATCTTTCAATTTTCTCCCCCGCGAGAGGGATGGTAGCGGAAATCCTTTTTGGTCTTTTTCTGACCAAAAAGATTGGGAGTGAACAGCCCGGCTGCAGCCAAACGATGTCTTCAATTTAACCCACTCGCTCTGGCTGCGGACTCGCCCAAATAAAAAAAGCCTCTTATCCGGAGACAAAAGGCTTTCGTGAAAATTTATATTCAATAAATTTTAGAGGCGGAAAATTCCACCTAGAACTATATTTTGCTGTAGAAAATTGAAATGCTGAGAAGCACTATCGGTCTTGTCATGCGTTGTACGAATGTCAGACATATTGATATAGCCGCCTTTTAACTCCGCTTGAACGTAAAAATGTTTCAAGAAAGTCAAATTGAGACCAGCTTTTATGCTTGCCCCATAGCCAGAAACGTGAAATTCGTCGTAGCGCTCTCTGCCCATAAGGGTGGTGTTTGTTTTTGGATATAATAATCCAATTCCAGCGCCCACAACGGTATTTACCTGCAGATGATCTGTGTTTAAACTAAAAATTTTAGAGATATCGTCAAGACGAGTCAACTCGGTGTTTACATAATTAAGCCCGTCTGTATGCTCGAACATCAGGAAATCTTCGGTCATAACTTTTGGTTCATTATCGTAATAAATGCCATCAATTGTTCCTGTTATATTGACGGTCTGGTTCTGAACCATTACATATTTCATGTGATCGACGCCCAAAGAAATGCTATAATGATCTGTGAAATAATAACCCATACGGAAATTTGTCTGGGGAATTGTCATTCGCAAAGGGTTGATATAATCGATATGCAGACCTTTTGGCTTGTCTTCGGCAACAACATTTGCCAAAGTAAAATTATAATTATCGCCTTTGAATGTGATATTGGATTTAGAAAAATCTGCAATATTTCCACCCCAATTAATAAAAAACTTACCCTTATTATGAGCGGTATATTTTTCAACGGGATTATCTTGATCTTGTGCTAATGTTTGGGTTGTTTTACCTAGAAAGAATATGGTAAGAACAATAAAAAAGGTGTTTTTCAAAATGTATATGCTTAATTTAAAATGATTGAACCGTCTTTCTGATAGCCACAAGTTTTGTCATCAACTGTTCGAAATACTGAATGTCTAACATATTTGCACCGTCAGATTTTGCATTTGCTGGATCGAAATGAGTTTCTATAAAGAGACCGTCTACACCGACTGCGATTCCTGCTTTGGCAATTGTTTCGATCATATCCGGTCGACCGCCGGTCACGCCAGAAGTCTGATTTGGCTGTTGTAAAGAGTGCGTAATATCCAATACCGTAGTTGCGAATTCTTTCATAACTGGGATTCCGCGGTAATCTACGATCATATCTTGGTAGCCAAACATGGTGCCTCTATCCGTCACCATCACATTCTGATTGTTAGAATCCAGCATTTTCTGAACGGCGTGTTTCATGCTTTCAGGACTCATAAACTGTCCTTTCTTTAAGTTGACAGTTTTTCCTGTATTGGCCGCAGCCACAACAAGATCAGTTTGTCGTACTAGAAAGGCAGGAATTTGCAAAATATCTACATATTCTGCCGCCATTGCAGCATCTTCGTTGGTATGAATATCGGTAACCGTAGGAACGTCAAAACGTTTTGATACTTCTGCTAGAATTTTTAAAGCTTTTTCGTCTCCGATTCCGGTAAAACTGTCAATCCGAGAACGATTAGCTTTCTTAAATGATCCTTTAAAAACAAAAGGAATATTCAGTTTGTCAGTAATTTTTACAAGAGTTTCGGCAATTCTGAAAGCCATATCTTCTCCTTCGATTGCACAAGGGCCGGCAAGTAGAAAAAAATTGTCGCTATCGAGGTGCTTTATATTTGGAATATTATTAAGATTCATATCTATAAATTTGGTTGCAAAGATACCATTATCAAATGCAAAATTTTGTTAAGGATTTTTTATTGTAAAGCCAACCGGAACTTCAAGAATTCCGCGCTCGTAGATATTAATGTAGAGCGTTTTAGGTTTGCTAAGCCCTTGGTATTTTATCTGGTAAACATCTAGAAAACCAGCCCCTAATTCACTATGGGTCGATGGAAAAGGACAACAACTTTCGACTTTTGTAAATGCGATCTTTTCACCTTTTGGCCCTGCCAGAGCATTCAGAAATCTTGAAGCATTTAAATTTTCGTCTTTGCTGTTTTT
The DNA here is from genome assembly GCA_038243675.1 of Flavobacteriales bacterium. GTDB lineage: Bacteria > Bacteroidota > Bacteroidia > Flavobacteriales > Flavobacteriaceae > Flavobacterium. The sequence continues at coordinate 14,472 of JBBSQV010000045.1, read as the reverse complement.
ATAAAATACATTTATAGGGTAATCTTTATCATAGCCATACTTATTATCGCTGCTGTATTTTGTCAAGACAAATGCATTCTCTTTTGTAATCTGCGGAATTGATGCATTATTATCTATGTTTTTGATAGTGTTTTTAGTACTTACACAGGAAGAAATAAAAAGCATAATTGCCACTAATGAAATAACTTTTTTTCGCATATTCTAAGATTTTTTCTTTGTCTGAATTATGTAAGCAATTACGGCTGAAGTTACAATTCCCATGCTGAGCGATCCTCCTACAATTTGCAGAAGATAACTTTGAGTATTAAAATAGCTTTCTGCTTGTTCCAAAGTATAGACTTTGCTGGCAACAGCATAGTTTATCATATTACTAAAAAACGTTGGACTTATAACATTTACTGTGAGGTAGAAAACAGGAATACTCAATACTGTAATGAAAACGGTCATGATTGCTCCCGAAACGAATGCCTCCTTCCAATGAATATTGGTATTGTAGCTTACATTTTTTTTCTCTTGAAGCGCAAAATAGTAAATGATGATTCCAATGAAACTGAACAGCAAACTGTATAGTGGCTGTTGGCTTATATTGACATCATGCCATCCCATTTCTTTTTCAAATACCATCCACGCCAGTGATGCAATAGTATAGATGAACGCCCATTTGATTTCAATCTTGTATTTCGACAGCATAATTGTTTAATTAAACGGAACAAATTTAAGCTTATTTTTAGAAATCGACGGTAACGATGCAGAAAGGATTGCCTATTTTTGCAGCAAATTTAAAAATTTTGAATATGGAGATTCTTTCTCAAACTTGGCCTTGGTATATTTCGGGGCTGCTTATAGGCGGAACGATGCTTCTGCTAGTATATTTCGGAAAATCATTTGGCGTTTCTTCAAATTTACGTTCGTTGTGTGCTATAGCTGGCGCCGGTAAATCTGTTCCGTTTTTTAATTTCGATTGGAAAGCACAACGCTGGAATCTGGTAGTAATTTTAGGTGGAATGATTGGAGGATTTATTGCCGTTCATTATATGAGTGATCCAAATAATGTAAATTTAAACCCACAAACAGTAGTTCAATTGCAAGAAATGAATATTGATGCGCCCCACGGAAAGATGCTTCCTGACGCACTTTTTGGCTCAGAAGTTTTTTCAAATCCTGTAACCATCCTTATTCTTATAATTGGTGGAATTTTGATTGGTTTTGGGAGTCGCTATGCTGGAGGTTGTACTTCTGGACATGCAATATCAGGACTTAGTAATTTGCAAATCCCCTCGCTTAAGGCAGTTATAGGATTTTTCGTAGGGGGATTAATAATGGTGCATTTACTGTACCCACTAATTTTTTAAGAAATGAAGTACTTTAAATATCTTTTGGTCGGAATTTTTTTCGGAATTGTTTTGACAAAGTCTGAAGCAGTTTCATGGTATAGAATATATGAAATGTTTCAATTCCAGTCTTTTCATATGTATGGAATAATTAGCACCGCTATCGTAACGGCAATAATTGGTCTACAAATTTTTAAGAGGATGGCCGTCAAAGACATTGAAGGACAGCAGATTGAGATCGCCGATAAAGAGGCTGGGAATTATAGATACTGGATTGGTGGAATATTATTTGGTTTAGGCTGGGGTCTTGTTGGTGCATGTCCAGGTCCGATCTTTATTATGTTAGGTGCAGGTTTTCTACCTTTACTATTTGTGCTTTTTGGCGCACTGCTAGGAACTTATTTATACGGAGTGTTAAAAAACAAGCTTCCTCATTAAGAGGAATTTAATATAACTTTTTACAATATCAAATATATTTTCTCGTTATTTGGACATAACTAATTTAACAAAAAACTAATTATGAAAGCATTTAGAATTTTGATCGCTACTGTGGTCTTATCAGCACTGACATTAACATCTTGTAGTAAGGATGACGATAATGTACAAGTTCCAACATCTATTGTAGGAAAATGGAATTTTGCAAAAGAAGTAACACAAACAAACATTGGTACAGCACAGGGGCCAGAAATCGTTATTGATTATACTTTAGATGTAGCTGGCTGTAGTAAAAACTATTTAGAATTTACTGCTACTCAAATTGCACGTAAAGTTGTTTCGTTTAAAAACGCACAGAATATTTGTGAAGAAAGTGCAAACAACGGATCATATGTAAAAGTAAATGATAGTATAAATATTAATCTTCCAAGTGTAGATCAAAATTTAGAAAAATATCATGGAGCATTTAAAATTGTGAAGTTAACTAGTAACGAATTATACTTAGAGAAAAGAATCGTTGATGGTGATGTTACTGTGATAGGAACAAGACTTTTGACAAAAGCTGCAAACTAAGAATTTGCTTGTCATAAAAAAAGTCCTGATGCAAATCAGGACTTTTTTTGTTTTATACTATTTCGGCGCTAAGGCCAGCTTCTAATAAACTGCTGCATTGCGGGACAAGATCTTTCATCACTCCAGTCTTTACGGCGCACTTGCCTACATAATGTATAATAAGTGAACATTGTTCAGCTTGTTCCGGTACATGATTACATACTCGCATAAGAGTTTCAATTACATGGTCAAAAGTATTTACATCATCGTTGTACACAATAATCTCGTTGTTTAAAACTACTTTGGTTTCACGTGAACTTTGTTCTCTTACTTTTTCTTTAACACTCATAATTAATAAGATTTAATTAAAACTTTATCTTTTACTTCTTTAAAAATCGAAGGGCAACCCAATTATTGCGCTCCAATTGTTTCTCAAAGACTAGACCATTCTCGTCGCAGGATTTGGTAATAGCCTCAATATCTTCTATATAAAAGCCACTAAGTAATAAAGTACCTCCCGAATTTAAACTTTTTGCGTAAGCTGACATATCATTTAGCAAAATATTTCTATTAATGTTGGCTATTATAAGATCGTATGATTTTCCTTGTAGCAGTGCCGCCTCTCCTTCGTATACTGTAATTGCTTTGCAATTATTACGCTCCACATTTTCGATACTGTTGAGGTAACACCAATTGTCAATGTCAATAGCATCAATGGGAGCAGCGCCTTTCATTTCGGCAAGAATGGCCAAAATGGCAGTTCCACAACCCATATCCAAAGTCTTTTTTCCAGCTACATTAAGATCCAGCAAATGTTGAATCATCATGTGTGTTGTCTCATGGTGACCTGTTCCAAAACTCATTTTTGGTTCGATTACGATGTCGTATTTTGCCGAAGTTTTTTCGTGGAATGGAGCACGTACGTGACACTCACCATCCACATCAATAGCGTCAAAATTTTTCTCCCATTCTTCATTCCAATTTACGGCTGCAATTTCCTCGACAGTATATGTAATTTTAAATTCAGGAGATTTCAAAATCATAATATCTTCTAGCATTCCTTCTTGCCAAAGAGATTTCTGAATGTATGCTGAGAATCCATTTTCGGTTTCAGAAAAGCTTTCGAAAGGCTTTTCTCCTAATTCGGCAATCAAAATTTCAGATCCCAAATCTTTCGGTTCTACTTCAAACTGAAATCCTAAATATATATGTGACATAAAACTTTATTTTTTACAAAGATAACAATCGCTCTTCAAAAGTTTAGGAAGTACAATAAATAATAATAGTTTTGTGCCAACTTGACAACTTATGAGATATTTCTTTCTTTTAATGGTTTTTTGTAGCAGTTTTGCTGCGTTCTCGCAGATTACTATCACAAGCAGCAACGATGATAATGATTTGAGACTTTCGTCTCTTCCTTATTATAGCTACGGAAAAGGTCTGGGACTAACGTCTCCTGACAGCATTTTTCAACTCAATCTTAGGTTCCGCATGCAGAATCGTGCGACCTATTACAATCAAGAAGATGAACCGAATTATTTTGATGGGCAGATTCGACGGTTAAGACTTCGCTTTGATGGTTATGTTTTGAACCCCAAATTCCTATATGCAATTCAACTCTCGTTTGCCGCAGGCGATGTTGGGGAAATTCGTGAAGGAGAGAACTTGAATATCATTAGAGATGCGGTAATTTCTTACCGTCCTACAAAGCATTGGAATTTTAGTTTTGGTCAAACAAAACTTCCTGGAAATCGGCAGCGCACAAATTCATCTGGGGCATTACAACTTACAGATCGTACAATCAATAATGCCAAATTTACCATTGATAGAGATTTTGGGTTTCAGGCACATCATCTCAATGAGTACAAAGACAAATTTTCATATAACTTAAAAGCTGCGGTAAGTACAGGTGAGGGTCGTAATATCACGGGGGGAGTGAATGATGGCGTTGCTGTAACTGCAAAAGCAGAAATTTTTCCGTTTGGAGCTTTTGAAAAAGACGGTTCTAATTTTGAGGGAGATCTGATGCGTGAAGCCACACCAAAATTAATGCTTTCGGGTGCCTTTCAGCAAAATAACCATGCATTAAGAACTCAGGGACAACTGGGTGCAGATTTGTTTGAGAGTCGCACCATTAAATCGGTTTTTCTAGATGCCATGCTTAAGTATCAGGGATGGTCTGCAATGTCTGCGTATATGTCGCGAAATACGGCAGATAATGCTATAACGGTGAATCCGGTAGATCTTACTGAATTTAATTATGTGTATGCTGGAAGCGGATTCGACTATCAGTTAAGTTATATTTTTGAAAATGATTACGAAGTTGCTGGCCGATATTCGTTGCAAAAAGTTCACAGAGATATCGAGCAATTAGCGCCAAATACCAAGCAGTTGAGTCTTGGAGTTACAAAATATATATGGGAGCATACTTTCAAGATTCAGACTGAGCTTACTTATGATATGCTTGACTACTATGACGGGTCTTCAAAAAATAATTGGTATGTACGTTTTCAGGTCGAAATTGGGATTTAGGTTTCTAGAGAAGTAATTTCTAATTAGGTACAGTTTTCAATACAGAACAAGTGCCCTAGCCCTGATGGGAACGGCATCCTTTGTTTTTTTTCTTTTAAAAAAAAACAAAGATACAGTGGACAGCAGGATAAAGCTCCAAATAAAAATCATTAAAAAAAGAAAGGTCTTCAATTACGAAGACCTTTTTGTATGAATCAATAGTGTTAATCTACTTAGCCGCTGCCACAATCGCTGCAAAAGATTTCGCGTCCAAAGCCGCACCACCAATCAGTCCACCATCAACATCTTCTTTGCCAAACAGCTCTTCGGCATTGTCGGGCTTCACACTGCCACCGTAAAGGATAGCAAGATTCTCGGCAACGTCGCGTCCGTATTTCTGACGAATCACTTCTCTAATAAACGCGTGCATTTCCTGAACTTGCTCTGGAGAGGCAGTTTCGCCCGTACCAATAGCCCACACAGGCTCGTAGGCGAGGATAATTTTTGCGAAATCGTTTGCTTCTAAATGGAACAAACCATCACGAAGTTGGTGCTCCACAATATTTTTATAATTCTGATCTTTTCTATCTTTCAGCTCTTCTCCAAAACAGAAAATTACTTCCATCTCATGTTTTAAAGCTGTTGAAACTTTACTCGCGATAATCGCATCTGTTTCATGAAACATCGCACGTCGTTCTGAATGACCCAAAATAACGATATTAACACCGATACTCTGAAGCATATTTGCAGAGATTTCGCCAGTATACGCGCCACCTTCGGCTTGATGCATATTTTGCGCAGCAACATCAATATTGATAAATTCTAGATGATCTACAGCAGAAGCTAAGTTTGTAAAGGTAGGTGCAACGATTATACGAGTTGTACTTTCGCTAGGCATCAAATCAATCAAATTATTAATTAAATCTTCGGTTTCTTCTGCGTTTTTGTGCATTTTCCAGTTTCCAGCAACAATTTTTGTTCTCATTATTTTATATTCTTTAAAGTCTCTTTTATTTTTTTAAAATCTGTTTCAATCGCATTATACAGTGCAATGTTTCCGTCTTTGTCTACAACGATGTATCTTGGAATCCAGTTGACATGAAGCGATTTGGCAAATGCACCTTTCATTCCATCTTCAGCCCAGTAATGATCTCCTTTGATATTATGTTGCTCAATACCTTTTTTCCAAGCTGATGCATTTTTGTCCATTGACAGAAAAATGTACTTAACTTCTGAATCTTCTGCTTGTAGCTCTTTCATCAAAGGCATTGCTTTTACACAATCTGAACACCAAGAGGCCCAAACTTCAATTAGGATTGCTTTTCCTTTGTGCTTTTCTAGTACTTCAGAAAAGGAAACTTTTTTCCCGTTCAAGCTCACGACTTCGTGTGATAGTGCTTCAGCTGAAAATGATTCTTTTTCTATTTTATTTTGGCTGCAGCCAAAAATAAAAAATGCCACGATAATAGATATTAAATATTTCATTTTAAATATAATTTTAGAATTTTGAACTAGATTAACTCAATACAATTTTTGGATCTAACCATGCGTAAATAAAATCAACAAGTATATTAATGACTACAAATGTGGTTGCAATTACGATAACCGATCCCATTATCACTGGGAGATCCAGATTATTTAAAGCTTCTACGATTTCTTTTCCCAAACCATTCCATCCGAAAATGTATTCGACAAATACTGCTCCCGCAAGCATTGAGGCAAACCAACCTGATATGGCTGTAATTACAGGATTCATCGCATTCTTAAGTGCATGACGCCAGATAATCTGCAATTCGCTCAACCCTTTGGCTCTAGCTGTTCGGATATAATCTTGGCTTAAAGTCTCTAAAAGGGAATTTCTCATAAGCTGAATTACCACTCCCAAAGGTCGAATTCCTAATACTATAGCTGGTAGAATTAGATTTTTCCATTGAATATAACTTCCGTTTCCGAAGTTATCTACTTCATACAAACTCCCCGTCATATTAAGATGCGTGTATTCATGCAATAAAAAGCCGAATATCCAGGCGAATAATATTGCCGAGAAAAATGATGGCACACTCATTCCCACAGAACTAAAAAGTGCAATAAGTCGGTCTAATAATGTGTTTTGATGCAAAGCCGAAACAATTCCAAGTAACACGCCAATAGCAATTGCAATAGCGATCGCAACGAATGCCAAAATGAAAGTGTTGGTCAAGGTATTAGCGATAATTGATGAGACTTGCTTCCCGCTTTTGCGAAAGCTTTCTCTCAAATAAGGTGCTTTAAGTGCTAAAGTATATTTAGAAAAATGCAAAATTTCTGTCGCATTATATTTCCCCTCCTTCAAAAAAGTATAATCTTCACTACTATTGCTGTGAAGAGATATTGGAGAAAGATCGTTGATGTAATAGAGATATTGAATAGGCAACGATTTATCAAATCCATACTTTTTCTTAACCATCGCTAATTGCTCAGAATTTTCATTCTGATCTAACATCATCCTTGCAGGATCGCCTGGGAGCACGTTAAAAAGAAAAAATATAATTGTGATAACCCCAAAAAGAGTTAGTAAAGCATAGCCGATTTTAAAGATTAAATATTTGAGCACCTTCGTTTAGGTATTTAATGTTTTTTTAAAAATATAGGTTTTTGCGAACGCTTCTTTTTCTTCTGGAAAAATCGAACCTTAAATGCTACCAACATAATGATCACAGATAGGGCTATAAATAGACATCCAAATACAATATGAAAAGTATTACCTAAAAATGGAGCTTCCCAAGTTGCAACTTCAACTAACATAATATAGCCGGCCAATAATACAAAGAGCATTATCAAAATAACTTTGAAAAAATGCTCTTTTATATATTTTTGAAAATCTAAAGTTATCGTACTCATAGTAGCAAATGACCTATAAAAATACTTATTTATATCTACAATTTTAATTTACTAATATCATTATAGTGAACTTTTTGCCCAATTACTCCATTGTTCAAAATTACTACACTAGGATTTGCTCTTTCTATAGTCTTTAATGTAGTAGCATCACAGAAATAATAATCGAAAGTAAATTTGTAATCTTTTTTAACGGCTGCAATTTGTTCATCTGAAGACGCAGTCATGCCAATTACTTTATACCCTTTTGCTTTTGCTTCTTGATGAAGATTTTCTAGTAATTGTAGTCCTTTCTTGTCTGCTAATGCAAGATCGTAAGAAATAAACATCATTAATTTAGGCTCTTCAAGCATTTCTTCGGTATAGTCAAAGCCATCTTTTTCTATAGAGAAATCGTGGATTGGCGGCACGTAACCTTGGGTAATAATTTTATCTTCTCTACTTACAAATTCAGCACCTTCTGGAATATCCATTAGTTGTTTGTCTGTAAACTCAGTATTGGTACCATTGACGTCATAGACAAATATCATTTCCACAACACTTTTTGGCGCATCATCTGGAATTTCCATTCCCTTTGTAATATTTGTTCCTTCGCTATATGCTCTAAAATCTTTGATAGGCAAGTGGTTTAAAACCCAATAACCCATAACCATACAAAGCACTAACGCTACAACAACAATGATTGCGCGAATCTTTTCGTCAAAGATTGGTGTGATATATTTTATATTAATAAGGAGAATACCAATTAACACGAGTAGCACAATGTCTTTTGAGAAACTTTGCCAAGGTGTAAGTGGAATTGCATCTCCAAAGCATCCACAGTCAGTGACTTTATTAAAGTATGCAGAGTAAAAGGTAAGGAATGTAAAAAACACAATCATTAATAATAGTGCCCAAACAGTAAATTTCCTTTTGTAGCCTACTAAAAGCATGACTCCCAAAATCACTTCGATGATTACTGTAATTACCGCAAATGCAAGCGCAAACGGCATTAGGAATGGAATGTTTAAAACAGTTTCGCCAAAATATTCTTCTAATTTAAACGCAAAACCTACGGGATCGTTGAGTTTTACAAGTCCTGAAATAATAAATAGGATTCCAACAAAAATTCGACAAAAGTTAGTTAGTAAAGACTTCATAATTAATTATCTTGGTTAAAATTCATTAATATTAGAGAAAACACAGCATAATTTATCATGTCTTGATAATTGGCATCAATACCCTCGGATACCAATGTTTGTCCATTATTGTCTTCTATTTGTTTTACGCGAAGTAGTTTTTGCAAAATTAAATCGGTGAGTGAACTTACACGCATATCACGCCAAGCCTCACCATAATCATGATTTTTGGCCAGCATCAATTCTTTTGTGACATTTATTTTCTCATCGTATAAAGCGATTGCTTTTTCAGCATTTAAATCAGGCTGCGAAACAACGCCAAGTTCGAGTTGAATCAATGCCATAACAGAATAGTTGATAATTCCGATAAATTCGCTTGCAGCATCATCTGCGATCTTCTGAACTGTATTTTCTTGCAAGCCTCGAATACGTTGTGCTTTAATATAAATTTGGTCTGTAAGTGACGGTAAACGTAAAATTCTCCAAGCACAACCATAATCATGCATTTTTGAAAGGAATAAGCTACGGCAAAAGGCAATTACTGCATCATATTCGGCAGAAGTACTATTCATTATTTAGTATATTTGTTCTGAATTTTTTCAAAAATAAGAATAATTTCGCCAATAGTAGTAAGCAAAATTCATTATAACATTTGAGACTGCATTTCTACAGCTATTAAACTAAAATACACCAGAGGCTAATGACTATAAACTGTAAAGGACACTTAATTGATCTCTCCAAACCTAAGGTGATGGGAATTTTAAATGTTACTCAAAATTCATTTTACGATGGTGGAAAATGGAATACTGTCGATAAGATGCTAGGTCATGTAGAAAACATGATTAGTGATGGAGCCACCTGTATAGATGTCGGTGCATATTCAAGTAAACCAAATGCCGAATTTATAACCGAAGAACAAGAAATATCTCAAATACTTCCAGTCATTAAATTATTGGTAGAGAAATTTCCGGATATCATTATTTCAGTTGATACATTTAGAGCAGAGGTTGCCGAGGCATGCGTTGCGCACGGCGCGGCAATGGTAAATGATATTTCGGCAGGAAATCTAGACCAAGAAATGCTGCCTACAATTGCAAAGTTGCAAGTTCCCTATATCATGATGCACATGCGCGGAACACCAAAAACGATGCAGTCACTTACAAATTATGACAATATAATAAAAGAAGTTTTGTTGTATTTTTCGGAGAAAATCGCTACTGCTAGAGCTCTAGGAATTAACGATATCATAGTTGATCCTGGTTATGGATTTTCTAAAACGCTTACTCAAAATTACGAACTATTGCAGCAATCAGAACTTTTGAAATTACTGGAATTGCCAATATTGGTTGGAGTTTCTCGAAAGTCGATGGTTTACAAAGCATTAGATACTACCGCAGAAAATTCGTTGAATGGTACCACTTTCCTGCACGCAATAGCTTTGACAAAAGGAGCGTCGATCTTGAGAGTCCATGACGTAAAAGAAGCAGTCGAAGCGGTGAAATTGTTTAATCTTTTACAGAAATTATAGCATTTATTGATGATGATAGGGTTCGTTATTCAAGATTGTAAAACTCCTATACAATTGTTCTATCATAAAAAGTCGAACCATTTGATGCGAGAATGTCATTAGCGAAAGCGAAATTTTACCCTGTGCTTTTTCATAAACTTTGTCAGAAAATCCGTAAGGTCCGCCAATTACAAACACGATAGTTTTGAGGCCTGCATTCATTTTTTTTTGCAGTTCATTAGAAAATCCGACACTACTAAAACTTTTTCCGTTCTCGTCTAGCAAAATCAAATGATCAGCAGGCGATAACTTCGACAGCAACAGTTCGCCTTCCTTCTCTTTTTGCTGAGCCTCGCTCAAATTCTTCACGTTTTTTATGTCAGGAATTATTTCCAGATCAAACTTTATATAGAAAGAGAGCCTCTTTTTATAATCATCAATTAATGTTTGCAGCGCTTTATTGTCAGTTTTTCCTATTGCAATGAGTCTGATATTCATAATTTCTGTTTCGACAAAAATATACAAATGGCAATCACATTTTAATAGAAATTCGGTAAAAGTACAAGTACTTAATTTTTTTTGGAGCTAATTCTGCTTTCCGCTTCAAGCTATTTTGTCATAAGCTATTTCTGTAAGCAGTAATCAAGATAGCTTTCGGGACCTTCTGTCGCTCTTTTGCTTCAACAAAAAATTGGCCTCTGCCCGCAAAAGGCTTTCCACTTTACCCGAGCGAAGCGAACTTAACGGAGGTAATCAGGGCTAAAAAGTTTTCGTCATTTGCGATTTTTATGATCAAAGTTGTTAATAGTATCTTTAATACATCCCATCTTCAAGGCTGGAAGATATAGCGTTTAGTATTTTTATAGTATTTTAGCAATTCAAACCAAAAATATGATTTCACAGCAACAATTTGACCACGAATTAGACCTTATAATAGCGAACGGATTTAGAGAAGATGTAGGAGATGGTGATCATAGTTCTCTTGCCTGTATTCCTGCAGATGCTCAAGGAAAAGCAAAACTTCTGGTTAAAGATGAAGGTATTATTGCTGGTGTAGAATTTGCAAAAAAGCTGCTGAAATATGTGGACGCGGATCTTACAATGGAAACATTTATAGAAGATGGTGCACAGGTTAAATATGGAGATGTTGTATTTCATATCAAAGGAAGGTCGCAGTCAATCTTAAAAGCTGAGAGATTACTTCTAAATTCGATGCAAAGAATGTCTGCAATAGCAACCAAAACCAACCATTTTGTACAACTTCTGCAAGGTACAGACACCAAAATATTAGACACTCGAAAAACTACTCCAGGAATTCGAGCACTCGAAAAATGGGCTGTAAAGATTGGCGGAGGCGAAAATCACAGATTTGCACTATACGATATGGTAATGCTTAAAGACAATCATATTGATTTTGCTGGTGGCATAGAAAAAGCCATCGAGAAAACGAAGAAGTATCTTACTAATAATAATTTGGATCTTAAAATAATAGTAGAAGCACGTGACTTGGACGAAGTTCAGCAAATTCTAACTGCTGGCGGAGTTTATAGAATCCTTCTTGACAACTTTGATTATGCAACAACAAAAGAAGCGGTTGCGTTAATTGGTGATAAAAGCCTAACCGAATCTTCTGGAAACATCAACGAAAAAACTGTTCGTGCTTATGCTGAATGTGGAGTAGATGCGATTTCCTCTGGAGCATTGACTCACTCTGTGTACAATATGGATCTGAGTTTGAAAGCAATTTAAAAAAAGCACTTTGTCACAAGAAATAGAAGAGCAATTAGAAAAAATACCTATAGTACGAAATATTGCGAAGTATTTCAAAACAATCGAACTTCCTGGTCTGGAGGGTTTGACTTTGTATGAATTACTTGAAATTTATATTTTAGGTATTATAGAAAACACAGTAACCTACAAGGCTGGCTCGATCGCCTTTAGTTTCTTTATGGCGCTTTTTCCATTCGCTTTATTTATTCTGAATCTTATTCCATTCATTCCTATTGAAGGTTTTCAGCAAGATTTCTTGAAATTTGTTGAAGAAAGTGTGCCACCAAATACTTACGGTGCTATCGAATCTATCGTTAATGATATTTTGAATAATAGTTATCAAGGACTACTTTCGACTGGTTTTATACTTTCGATATTCTTGATGGCGAACGGACTAAATTCTATATTAGGAGGTTTTGAAACGTCACAGCACGTTATTATTAAACGAGGGTTTTTTAGACAATACTTTATTGCTGTGGGAATGTCACTTCTTATTTCATTAATATTAATAATTACAGTTGCTGCAATCGTTGTTTTTGAAATTTTTATCAGAAGTATCCATTTGCAAGATGTTATAAGAGTCAACATTGATTTGATTGTTATCGTGCGATATGTATTTGTAATTTTGATGCTTCTCATTACTACATCTATTCTGTTTAAGTTTGGTACCACACGCACAGGCAAAAGATCATTTATTTCAGTAGGTTCTATTTTCACAACTGTATTGGTGATCATTACATCGTACGTTTTTGCCGTGTGGGTAGTAGATTTTTCACAGTACAACGAGTTGTACGGATCTATAGGAACGCTCTTGGTTGTAATGTTTTACATCTGGATCAACTGTATGATTCTTCTTTTGGGATTTGAACTCAATGCAGCGATAAATACTGCAAAAAGGAAAAAACTTTTTACTTAACGTATTTATGTTGAGTTTTTTGCTATTTTTATAAATGCATCTAAAATTCATAATTATGTTTCGTTTTTCTACATTATTCGCACTACTTTTATTTTTCTCATTGACTTTTGGACAAAAAAGTACAGTCGTAGGCCATTGGAAAACGGTAGATGACAAAACTGGAAAAGCGTTGTCCGTCATAAAAATCTATGAAAAGGATAATGTTTTCTACGGAAAAGTTGTCGATATTCTAGATCCGAAAGGCAGAAATAGACTTTGCGAAAATTGTCCGGGAGAAGATAAGGGAAAACCATTCTTGGGTCTTGTTGTAATGAGTGGTCTTAAAAAACATGGTAAAGAATATTCTGGCGGAAAAATTTTGGATCCTTTAAATGGCGATTTCTATAAATGCTATATTACTCTTGAAAATGATGACAAACTGAAAGTGCGAGGTTATATTGGTTTTGCAATATTTGGCCGTACTCAATACTGGTACCGAGCTGACAATTCAAAGTTTTAAATCATAAGGATACCAGCTATGAAAATTATCAGCGATAAAGTATCTTTGTAACTCTCCCCAAAAAACATTCAATGCATTATTTTGTTGAAGTTATTATTCCTCTCTCATTAGCAAAAACATTCACCTATCAAGTTTCTGAAACTGAATTTAATTTTATTCAGCCAGGAATGCGTATTGCGGTGCCATTTGGGAAAACAAAAACGTATACTGCCTTAGCACTTTCTAAGCATAATCTTAAGCCCTTAGATTACGATCCAAAAGAAATAATTGAAATTCTTGACGAAATTCCGAAGGTTACTGCTATTCAGCTAAAACATTGGTTGTGGATTTCTAAATATTATATGTGTGCAATTGGCGATGTTTATCGGACAGCAATTCCATCAGCTTTATTATTGGAAGGAGAGACGATAGTAACTCTTTTGCCTGAAATATCTATTGATGACTCGCAGCTTTCAGATCACGAATATCTCGTTTACGAAGCACTTCAGCAGCAGGCAAGTTTAAGAATTGATGAAATTATTGCCATTCTCAATAAGAGAGATATTTTTCCAGTAATCCAAAGTTTGATTACCAAAAAAATAGTTGGAGTAGGAGAGCGGATTGTTGAAAAATATAAGGCAAAGAAAATAAAATACGTTCGGTTAAATTCAGAATTTTCAGATTCTCAAGGGTTGTCCGCATTAATGACAGAGTTAAGTCGATCTGCAAAACAGCGAGATGCAGTGATGACTTATTTTAAACTTACCGCAGGAAACAAAAATCCTATCAAGGCGAAGCTGCTTTCTGAAGCGGGAGATATTAGTGCTGCTATTATTAAAGCACTCGTAGACAAAGAAGTATTTGAAATTTATTATTTAGAGCAGGATCGAGTTATTTTTGCAGATTCTACCTTGGAAGCGCCCTCTTTGAGTGAAGTGCAGCAAAAAGCATTTTCAGAGATTCAGAATTCTCTCAAT